>JALVCQ010000058.1 GCA_027009805.1 Bacteroidota bacterium | reverse complement strand
AGATTTCTAATTGAGGTTTGGCGTTCATCGTGGGGACGCCGTCGAGCAGGATGTTGCGGCTGGACTGATAGGCATCGGTCTTCTGCGCTTCGGGATGGACGTAAATTTTCCCGTTAAACACGCCGACCCCCTGATCCCGCAACAGGCCGTGATATTGCTCGTTGCTGTGGCACTCGGGGGCGGCATGCGTAAATCGGCTGTGGACGTCGATAAAGCCTTTTCCTTCCGTCAAAAAGAGCCCTTTCATATGTCCTTCGGCGCGGGGGCCGGTGAAGGTGACGTGCAGGTTGTGGCGGCTTCGGCGCCGGCTGGACCATCCGAAATAGTCGTGGGCGTAGTGGGTGTGGGCGGCCAGTTGGGTGTGGGTGTGGAATATCTCATAGTGAGGTCCGTCGGCTGTTTGGAGCAGGCCGTGGGTCATCTTTCCGTTGGGAGCTACGGTGCCATAGCCGAGGCGCAGCAGCCATACCGGGGCATTGCCTGCGGGTTGGGCGGTTTCCCAGAGGGTTAAGGTGCCGCCCTCCTCGACTTCCCATGTGAGCACAGCCGGCAGGAAGACGGCCTTTTCGGCGGCCGCGGCATAGGTGATGACGAAAGGACGGGAAGGCGTGCGCCCTGCGGGGATGCGGATGTGCAGGCGGCCCGGAGCGGTGGCGGCGGCCAGGTCGATGAAGGGGTTTTCCTCGCGGTCGGCGGCGAGCCACTGCGGCAGCGGCCCGGCTTCCGGCAGCCATCTCACCAGATCGGCATCTTCGTCGGTCACGTGGAGGGCCGGTGTTCCGCCCGAAAAGATGATATGATTGACGGGCATGTCGAAGGGCGTCGGCGCCGTTTCGCCGGCGTCGGCTGTGGCGGCTTGAAAGGCATGGCGGCGCAATTCCGACAGGAAGGTGTCGTATTTCCATTCCTCATGGCGGGTGGTGGGCAGCCCCGCCTCCATGAAATGCGTCAGGGCTGAATGTGTGGTGGTGGTCATACGCATAGCGAATCAAGCGGGCGTTTGCGAAAGCCAGCCGTAACCTTCTTTTTCCAGTTCGAGCGCGAGTTCGGGACCGCCGCTGCGGACGATGCGGCCGTCGGACAGGACGTGCACGCGGTGCGGTTTGATATAGTCCAGCAGGCGCTGATAGTGCGTGATGAGGAGCACCGCCCGTTCCGGATGCATAAAGTGGTTGACGCCGTCGGCGACGATGCGCAGGGCGTCGATGTCGAGGCCCGAGTCGGTCTCGTCGAGGATGGCCAGCCGCGGTGCCAGCATCAGCAATTGGAGAATCTCGTTTCGTTTGCGTTCGCCGCCCGAGAAGCCTTCATTGACCGCTCGGCGCAGCAATTCGGGGTTCATCTTCAGCAGTTCGGCATATTGGTTCAGCTGCGTCATAAACTCCCGCACCGACAGCGGAGGCTCGTCGCGGGCTTCACGGATGCTGTTGATGGCCGTGCGCAGGAATTGGATTTGCGACACGCCCGGCAGTTCCATCGGATACTGAAAGGCCAGAAAGATGCCCGCTTGCGCCCGCTCATGCGGCTCCATCTCGACGATGCTGCGGCCTTCAAAGCGGATGTCGCCGTCGGTGATTTCATATTCGGGCTTGCCGGCGATGACGTTGGCCAGCGTGCTTTTCCCTGAGCCGTTGGGGCCCATGATGGCGTGAATTTCGCCTTTCTCGATGGTCAAGTCCAGCCCTTTCAGGATGGGCTTGCCTTCCAGTGAGACGTGCAGGTTGCGGATGTCCAGCAGTGGTGTGTTCATAAGCATTCGGGTCGTTCTGTTTTATGGGTCAGCCGACGCTGCCTTCCAGCGAGATGGCGAGCAGCTTTCGGGCTTCGACGGCAAACTCCATCGGGAGGTTTTTCATCACTTCGTCGGCAAAGCCGTTGATAATCATTTCCACGGCTTTTTCGGTGTCGATGCCGCGCTGGTTGAAGTAAAAGAGCATCTCTTCGCCGATGCGGCTGGTGGTGGCTTCGTGTTCGACGATGGCGGCAGGTTGGCTGCTTTCGATGTAGGGGAAGGTGTGGGCGCCGCATTCGTTGCCGATGAGCATCGAGTCGCACTGCGAGAAGTTGCGGGCGCCGACGGCGTTTTTGCCCATCCGCACCAGCCCGCGGTAGCTGTTGTTGCTGCGGCCGGCGGAGATGCCCTTGGAGACGATGCGGCTGCGGGTGCGCCGTCCGAGGTGGATCATCTTGGTGCCGGTGTCGGCTTGCTGGCGCCGGTTGGTTACGGCCACCGAATAAAACTCGCCCACCGAGTCGTCGCCTTTCAGGATGACGCTCGGATATTTCCAGGTGATGGCCGAACCCGTTTCGACCTGCGTCCAGCGGATGCGGCTGCGCGGCCCGGCGCAGATGCCGCGCTTGGTCACGAAGTTGTAAATCCCGCCGCGGCCTTCTTCATCGCCGGGATACCAGTTCTGCACGGTCGAATACTTGATTTCGGCGTCTTCGTGGGCGATGAGTTCCACCACCGCCGCGTGCAGTTGGTTCTCGTCCCGTTGCGGCGCGGTGCAACCTTCCAGATAGCTGACGTAGCTGCCTTTGTCGGCGATGATGAGGGTGCGCTCGAATTGGCCGGTGTTGCGGGCGTTGATGCGGAAGTAGGTGGACAGCTCCACCGGACACCGCACCCCCGGCGGGATATAGACGAACGAACCGTCGGTAAAAACGGCCGAATTAAGCGCCGCAAAAAAGTTGTCCGAAGGCGGCACCACCGAGCCCAGATACTTACGCACCAGCTCGGGATGCTCCCGAATGGCCTCTGAAATGGGGCAGAAAATCACGCCCGCTTTGCGGAGCGTCTCCTTGAAAGTGGTGATCACCGAGGTGCTGTCGAACACCGCATCCACCGCCACGCCGGCCAACATCTTTTGCTCTTCCAGCGGAATGCCCAGCCGCTCGAACGTCCGAAGCAACTCGGGATCGACCTCGTCGAGGCTTTCATACTTCGGCTGTTTCTTCGGCGCCGCATAGTAAGAAATGGCCTGATAATCAATCGGCGGATAGTGAAGATTGCCCCAGTGAGGCTCTTTCATCTTTTGCCAGATGCGAAAGGCTTTCAAGCGCCATTCCAGCATCCATTCCGGCTCTTCCTTTTTCCGGGAAATGAACCGGATGATATCTTCGCTGATGCCGGGCGGGGCGATGTCTTGTTCGATAGGGGTTTCGAATCCCCACTCATACTGGCGGTCGATCACTTTCGCCAGCATCGCATCATCGGACGAAGCGGCTCCCCTTTTTTCCAGTTCCTCTTTGGCATTCATAGCGGTCGTTGCCTTCACTCAATTCGGCGCTGCAAAGGTAACACCGTCAGGTCCAAAATCGGTCCAAGTTTAGAAATGTCTAAATAGGTGACCAGCGAATAAAGCGGACGAACAATATCCTTACAAATCGCCCATGGTAGCTGAATCACCGCCCCGCAGCAAGACAACGGGACCTCCCCACATGAGGGCCTCAACATAGGATAAATAGACCAGGCATGCCCCCGCAGACACTTGCCCCTTCTCCTTTTGCCGATTTTTTCACTCCCGTGAATGCATCGGCGGGACATCCACTTAATAACTTTGCCGCATCGGACGTGGGCCCTTAGCTCAGTGGTTAGAGCGTTGGACTCATAATCCAACGGCCGCAGGTTCAAGTCCTGCAGGGCCCACTTTTTTCTTTTGGGGTAAACTACCGTTCTCATGGATTTCTCCCGCTATTCGGTAGCCGGCGCCACCTTTGAAGGGGCTACGGTGTTGGTTCGTGTCGATTTTAACGTGCCCGTGCAGGAAGGACGGGTGACGGATGCCACCCGCATCGAGCGGGCGTTGCCCACCATCGAAAAGCTGCTCAATGACGGCGCCGTGGTGGTTCTGATGTCGCATCGGGGCCGCCCGAAAAAGCGGGATGAAGCGCTTTCTATGCGGCCCGTGGCCAAGTATCTGTCGGAACGCCTGCAAATGCCCGTCACGCTGATCGATGACATCGAAAGCGAAGAAGCTGCCGAGCAGGTGCGTCAGGCTCAGGCGCCGGCGGTCTTTTTGCTCGAAAACCTCCGCTTTTATCCCGGCGAGAAGAAAGGCGACGCCTCCTTTGCGTGCACGCTGGCCCGCTATGGGACGCATTACATCAACGACGCATTCGGCACCGCCCATCGGGCCCATGCTTCCACTGCCGTGGTGGCGGAGTGTTTTCCCGGCCGTTGCTATCTGGGATTGCTGATGCTGAACGAAGTCCGTAACCTTTATGATGCACTGTATCGGGATTTGCGGCCCTTCGTGGCCATTGTGGGCGGCGCCAAAGTGTCGGATAAGTTGCGGGTGCTGGAAAACCTGATCCCGCGGGTGGACCA
>JALVCQ010000057.1 GCA_027009805.1 Bacteroidota bacterium | reverse complement strand
CGTCCCGTATGCTGTCCGGGTGGATAACGGCACGCCGTGCCTCGATACGTTTATCGTAGGCAGCGGCGGCATGGCCACCGGCGATGATACCACCATTAACTCCAACTGTACAGGTGACTTTACCTCTGCGGGCCTTCACTCCGTCGAAGCATGGACGGAACTGGCGAATGACGCCGATTCCTCAAATGATACCATTACCGCAGGAGTTCTGACAATTCCCACCATCTCGACATTCCCGTATGTGGAAGACTTTGAATCCAGTGATGGCGGGTGGTATAATTTCACCGTCCTGGGCGGAACTTCCCCGTGGGAATGGGGCGACCCCAGTGCCTACACCTATACCAACAACAACATCAACAGCGCAGGCCAGGGCTCCAAAGCCTGGGAAGTGGACCTCGACGGCCCCTATGACAACAACCAGATTGTGGCGCTGGTCTCCCCCTGTTTTGACTTCTCCGGACAAGGGAAAGTCAGCCTGGCCTTCCTCGCCAACTGGAACAGTGAAAGCGGATGGGACGGCACCCGATTTGATACGCTCGTCCATACCGGAACCGGCGTGAACAACTTGGTGGACACCCAAAACGCAACGAACTGGTACACCCACACCAATATTACGGCATTTGGAACAGCAGGGTGGAGCGGCTCCTCCAACGGGTGGGTGACCGCCACCAAAGTATTCCCTTATGAGCTGGCCAATGACCTTGTGCAGTTCGCCTTTATCTTTGGAAGTGACGGATCGGTGAACAGCTATGACGGCTTCGGGATGGACAGCTTTGCTATCAGCGTGGTGTCTTACTGTTACATCGACTCGGCGGTGGTCACTATCTGTCAGGGTGACTCCGCGCTGATTCACGGCGCCTACCAAACACAACCCGGAAGGTATATCGACACCTTCACGGTCAACAACTGCGACAGCATCTCCATCATCGACCTCGTGGTCAACCCCACTTACGACACCACCCTCACGACCACCATCTGTCAGGGTGATACCGTATGGGTCGGCAATACGCCCTACACCCAGAGCGGCAACTATTCCGACACTTTCAACACGGTGAACGGTTGCGACAGCGTGGTGAATTTGAACCTGACGGTGTTGCCGTCGCCCGCTTCTTACGATACCACCTACATCTGTCAGGGCGATTCCGCCATGGTGTTCGGCTCCTATCAAACACAAGCAGGCACCTACGTGGACACCAACACAGCCGCCAACGGATGTGACAGCTTCTCATACCTGACCCTCGTGGTCTATCCTACCTACAACATCCAGCAAACGATGGCCATCTGTCAGGGCGACAGCGCCCTCATCTTCGGCCAATGGCAATCCAGCGCCGGCGTGTATGATTCCACCTTTGCCACCGTCCACGGCTGCGACAGCGCGGTGTCGATTACGCTCGTGGTCAATCCGACTTATGCTATCTACGACACCGCCCACATCTGTCAGGGCGACAGCGTGCAGGTCTTCGGCAATTGGGTGGACACCGCCGGCACGTTCGATTCGCTGTTTACCACCGCGGCGGGATGCGACAGCATGGTGACGGTAACGGTGATGCTCCATCCCAATTATACCGTGCTCGATACGGTGACCATCTGCCAGGGCGACAGCGCCCTCATTCACGGCACATGGCAAAGCCAGCCGGGCGTCTATCCCTATACGTATAGCTCCATGTTCGGCTGCGACAGCAGCGTCTATACCACGCTGATCGTGAATCCCACCTATGCCACTACCGTCAACGACACCATCTGTGACGGCGACACGGCATGGATCGGCAACACCCCCTATACGCAAGCCGGCACCTACACGGGCACGCTCTCCACGGCGGCCGGATGCGACAGCGTGGTGACGCTGAATCTGGCCGTGACCACCATCGACACGGGCGTGACCGTGAGCGGCGACACCCTTGTCGCCAATCAGGTGGGAGCCGCCTATCAGTGGTTGGATTGTGATAGTAACATGGCTCCCATCACCGGCGCTACGGCCCAGACCTTTGTGCCCATGACAAGCGGGATTTATGCGGTGACCATCACATACAATGGCTGCGTGGCTACGTCGGGATGTCATGTAGTGGTGATGGCCGGACTGGCCGACGTAGAAGCCACCTTCGGGCTGCGGGTCTATCCCAATCCGGCCCGCGAGGTGCTCTACTTCGAGCCTTCCCGTCCGGGCACTTACGAATTGCGCCTCTACGACCTGCTGGGCAAAGAACACTTCCGCCGTCGGGCCGCCATGAGGGGCCGCTATGCCCTGAACCTCGCCGGCCTGTCGAAAGGCGTCTATTTCCTCGAGGTGCGCAACGGCGACAAGGTGGAAGTGCTGCGGCTGGTCATAGAATAAGCCTCGCCTCGGAGGACACGACAGCCCGTGAGGGCCTTTCACGCGCCCGCCATCCCCCTTCGGGATGGCGGGCGCTTTTTTAATCGGCCCTTTTGCGGTGCCGCCCGCCCGAGCAGGCGTCTAACCTGTTCCATACCGGGCCATACTGACCATCCCGGAAAGTAGAGAACGAAATATGTTTCGTCCCCCTCCATAACCATGCCGCTAATCCGCGTCCGACCTTCCCTACATCCGCCGCGAGCAACAGGCCGCCTTGGCCTGCGCCAGTTCCCAGATGTTGTCCGGACTTTCTTCCAGCCGATTGCCCACCACACACACCGTGGCGCCCGCTTCCCAGCGGGCCGTGAGGTCTTCCACCCGCCGCAACCCACCGCCCACAATCATCGGAAGGCGGGTTTGGCGGGCCACGGCTTCCACCAGCGCCGCGTCCACCGGCCGAACCGCCCCGCTTCCCGCATCCAGATACATCAACCGCTGCCCCATCAGCCGACCCGCCAGCGCCGTCGTCGCAGCCAGATCGGGCTTATCCGCCGGCAACGGCAACGTGGCCGAGATGTAATGCACGCTGCCCATCCGCCCCCCATCCACCAACAAATAACCCGTCGGAATAGCCTCCATTCCATACCGCGCCACCAGCGGCGCCGCCTCCACCTGCTTCCCGATCAGATATTCCGGATTGCGCCCCGAAATCAACACCAGAAACAGCAACGCATCCGCCGCAGGCGTAATCTGATAGCCGCTTCCCGGAAACAGCACCACCGGCACCTCCGTCGCCTCTTTGATACGCTCCACCACCGCGGCCGTCTCGCCCCGATGCAGCAGGCTGCCTCCCACGAAAATAAAATCCACCGCCGCCGAAAAATCCCGATGCCGCATCTGCTCCACCATGGCCGGCGAAAACGCATCCGGGTCAATCAGCCAGGCCAGGGCCGCACGCCCCGACCGATAAAAATCCGTGATTTTTGCTTCAACAGGCCCCATCTTATCGGCGCAATCTTCCAGCGAAAGTATAACTCAGACGGGCAATGCGCCCGGCGGCCTCACCGAAGATGTTTCAGCAGAAAGCGCTCGGCCCGCCCGAAAAAGTCCAGTTGGTTCGCGGTCCGATAGAAGCCGTGCCCTTCATCGGGATATTCCACGTATTCCACGGGATGCCCCTTCTGCTGCAAGGCCTCGACGATTTGAATGCTTTCGGCCCGCTTCACCCGCGGGTCGTTGGCGCCCTGTCCAATCAGCAACGGCGCCCGCATCCGATCGACGTGAAAGAGCGGCGACCGCGCCTGCAACAGCGCCGCATCCTTTTCGGGATGCCCCACAAAATGGTAAAGGATGGAACGATAAGCCTCCCAGTAGGGCGGGATGCTTTCCAGAAAGGTAAACAGGTTGGAAGGCCCCACGATATCGACGCCCACCCCATAGGTCTCGGGCGCAAAGGCCAGCCCCGCCAGCGTCGAATAGCCGCCAAACGAACCGCCCAGGATGCCCACCTTCTGCGGATCCACCAGCCCGCCATCCATGAGATGACGAACGCCTGCGGTGACGTCGTCGAGCATCTTCCCGCCCCATTCTTTGATGGATTTGAGGATAAACGCGTGGCCGTAGCCCGTCGAGCCCCGGAAATTGACCTGCAACACAGCAAAGCCGCGATTGGCCAGCCACTGCACGATGGCTTCGAAGCCCCAGCTATCGCGATACCACGGTCCGCCGTGCACGTAAGCCACCAGCGGCGGGCGTTTTCGCCCCCGCGGCAGCGATACGTATCCTTCCAGCCAAAGTCCATCGTCGCCCGGAAACCGCACAGGCCGCCGCTCCACCAGCGGATACTGCTCCAGCGCAGGACGGGCCCGATAAAGCAGCCGCACGTCTCCGGTGCGCCGATCCATCAGATAATAATGCACCGACTGCTGATCGCCGTCCACCGCCACCACCCACTTTTCATCGGCCAGGTCGCGGCTCGTCACCCCAAACTGCCGGCCGGGCTCCACATCCGCCAGCGCATCGAAC
>JALVCQ010000056.1 GCA_027009805.1 Bacteroidota bacterium | reverse complement strand
CAACACTTTGCCGATCCATTTCCAGCGCACCGCCCTTGAAGACGCCGAAGCGATCGAAGACCTTTTTCGGGCACATGATTTCGACTATGTCATCAACCTGGCCGCACAGGCGGGCGTGCGCTATTCGCTGACTCATCCGCGGGCCTACACCCGAAGTAATATCGACGGCTTTTTGAACATTTTAGAGGGCGCTCGGATAAAGAAACCGCGCCATCTCATTTACGCGTCCAGTTCGTCGGTATATGGGCTTAATCGAAACATGCCGTTTCGGGTGGGAGACAATGTTGATCATCCAATTTCCCTCTATGCGGCCACCAAAAAGGCCAACGAACTGATGGCGCACACCTACGCCTACCTGTATGACATTCCCACCACCGGACTGCGCTTCTTCACCGTGTATGGTCCGTGGGGACGTCCGGATATGGCCCTCTTTATTTTCACCCAAAAAATCCTTGCCGGAGAACCCATCGAGGTCTATAACTACGGCAAGATGCAGCGGGACTTTACCTATATCGATGATATCGTCGAAGGGATCGTTCGCTTGATGCCTGTGATTCCTACCTCCGACGACCGGTTTGATCCGAAGCACCCTGACCCTTCCACCAGCAGCGCGCCTTATCGGCTCTACAACATCGGCAATCACACCCCGGTGGCACTCAACTATTTCATCGAACAAATCGAAAAGGCCCTCGGAAAAAAGGCCGAGAAGAAATTGCTGCCGATGCAGCCCGGAGACGTGCCGGCCACCTACGCCGACGTGAGCGCGCTCAGCGATGCCACCGGCTTCGCCCCCCACACGCCCATTGAGGAAGGTATCCGGCGGTTCATCGAATGGTATCGGTGGTATTATCGGGTATGATTGTCCGCATCGTCAAGCTGACCATCGCGCCCGGTAATGAGGCGCTTTTCGAAGCCCTTTTCAAGGAGACGGCCGTTCACATCCGGCGGTTTCCGGGATGTCTGGACGTGCAACTCTTAAAATCCGCCGCTGGCGTGTATTTCACCCTCAGCCGATGGCGCTCGGAAGCAGCTCTGGAATCTTACCGTGCTTCCCCGTTGTTTCAGAAGACGTGGCCGCGGGTGAAGGCGTTGATGGCGGGGCGGGCGGAAGCCTGGACCACTTATCCTGTCTGGGAATGAGACGTTGGCGGATTTTATGGGGGGCCGCATTTGCTTTTACTTCCAGCCTGTGGGCTCAGTATGTGATTCCGGCCTCATCGTTGGCGATGGCGGGAAGCGTTTCTCCTTTTGGACGGTGGAACGCCCTCTTTCACCCCGCCGGCCTTGCTTTCGGACAGACCACCCGCCTGGGGCTGTCGGTAGGCCTTCCTTACCGCATTCCTTCCTACCGACAGGTGGCGCTGACGGCCGCCTTCTCTCCATTCCCGCACACGGGGATAGGTGCCGCACTGGAATATGAACAGCCTCACCCGGAGCAACAGGCGCTGATGGCCACCATCGCCTTTTCCCGACAAATCAGCACGACAAGTGCGCTCGGCGGCGCTTTTCATTACGGGCGCGCATTGAATGTCATCACCGGCAGCCGTCACTACTTGCTGGGCTCGTTGTCTTTTGTCAGCCGCTTAGGTGAATGGGGCTGGGGCCTCAGCGCCTTTAACATTTATGGTCCGTGGCTTCGCCGTCCCGATCTTACGCCGCCGCCGGTTATCCGACTCACGGCGGAACGGCGGGCCTCCTTCGCACTGCTGCGGGCGGAAATCATCGAAGCATGGCCGCAGCCGCCGGGCGGAAGGCTTGCCGTGGAAGCCCACATCGCTCCGCAGATCATCCTCAAAGGCGGATGGGGGTTTAACCCGATGAACGGCGGCATCGGCATTGAAGTCAAGACCGCTACCTTTATCGCATGTTTCGCCATGGGATACCATCAAGTCGCATACTGGTGGCCGGCCGTCGAAGTTGGATACGAACGATAGGGGGGCTGATTGCAGCGGGGCTCATCCAATGGCACCTGCCGGCATGGGGACAGGAAAGGATTTCCGGCGAAGTGCTTGACGAGCTGCTTCCCGAAGCCGAAAACGAAGCCGCCGTCGAAGACCTCGTCGAATTGTTGGAAGAACGCGCTGCACGTCCCATCTTTCTGCCTTATGCCCGGCCGGAAACGCTGGCGGAACTGCCCTTTCTCACGCCGCATCAAATCGAAGCCCTCATCCACCTTCGGGATTCACTCGGCACCCGAATGCAATGGGAAGACATCCAAAGGCTGGCCGCCATCGACAGCATCACCCTTCGGCGCCTTCGTCCCTTTGTCCGGCTGGGGCGCCCCCCTACCCGTCCCCGCTGGTTCGTCCGCGGCATGGCACGGGTCAGTCTCTCTGCCAGTGATCAGGAAAGCTACCCGCAGGCGCCCTATCGCTTCTACGTTCGCAACCTCGTGCAACGCCGACAGTGGCAGGGCGGCTTACTGTATGAAAAAGACGCCGGCGAGCTGTGGATGCAACCTTCGGGGATGCCGCAATATCTTTCGGCGCATGTCGGCTTTACGTCCAACCGGTGGCGGGCCGTGGCCGGCGATTATCAGGCCCGCTGGGGGCAGGGGCTGATTCTGTGGCAGGGGTTCGCCCTGGCAAGGGGCCGGGAGGTGACGCAATTTTTCCGTTACATGCCGCCGTTGCGTCCGCACACCTCCGTTAACGAGTTTGCCTATTTTCGAGGGGCTGCGGTACGCCACCGGCCCAATCGACGGTGGGAATGGATGCTGCTGGCCAGTTACCGGCGGCTCGACGCCCGGCTCGATTCCACAGGAGATACCCCGAGAATCATCAGCTTCGACGAAGGGGGCTATCACCGAACGCCCACCCAGCTTCTGCGCCAACGCAACAGCGGAATGTCGGCCTTCGGCGGCCGGGTTCAGTGGAACGGCCGCCTCATGCAATTGGCCTTCCATGGGTTGGGACTCCACCTCGACCGGATTTTTTCGCCGAATGACCGCCCCGACCGGGCCGCGCTTCCCCAAGCACAGACATGGCTTTATGGCAGCGGTGCATGGAAGCTCACCTGGCGAAAGACCTTTTTCTTCGGCGAGGCAGCGGTTCAGTATCCGCTGGGCTGGGGGGGCACCGCCGGCCTGCTCACGCACATCTCCGACATCACCACGGGCATCCTCGTCCGCCACTACGACGCCGCATTTTATCCGATGCTGGGGCAGCCGTGGGGCATCTCGACGGCATATGCACCCGAAAGCGGTCTTTACTACGCCCTGAGCGGCCGATACGGCCGGTGGACCGCCGCCTTTTACGCCGACATCGGACGGCCCGTCTTTCTGCGATATCTTCAACCCCGGCCCTTTGCCCGATATGACTGGATGGTGCAGCTGTCCCAACGGCACCCGAGCGGGCGCTTTTACCTCTATTTCCGTCAAAAAAATATCCCGCTCACCGAATCCCATGAAGGACAACCCGCCTCGCTCGTGGGCCTTCCCCTTCATGTCTTGCGCATGGACTATCGGAGCACCGCGGCGCCTTTTTTCCAATGGCACGGACGCATCGAAACCCGATGGGTCGGCGACTCCACAGCCGAAGCCGCTTTCTTGATCCTCCAAGACCTTTCCCGACGTTTCCCGCCCGCTTTCCGCCTCACATGGCGGACGGCATGGGCCGCCCATCCCACCTATCACACACGCATCTACGCCTACGAGCCGAACGTGCGGTATGCATTCAGTTTCTCTCAATTCACCCGCACCGCCATTCGAACGGCCCTGTTGGCCGGCTGGAAAAAGGGCCCCTGGCATATCGAAGCCAAAGCCGGCTATTCCTTTTTCCCCGCGGATGACAAGCCGGAAGAACACCGGTGGGACGCCGCCATTCAAATTTTGTGGCGCCTATGAACGGAGCCGCCGGCAAGCAACTGGCCCGCCATATCGGATGGCTGATGGCCCTGAATCTTTTCGTGAAGCCCTTCTGGATTCTGGTCATCGATCGCAGCGTGCAAAATCACCTGGGGCACGCCGCCTACGGGCTTTTCTTTTCGCTGTGGAGCTTTGCCATGCTGTTTGGAGTGTTGCTGGACATGGGCACGCAGTCGTTTATCACCCGGCGGGTGGCGCGCCGTCCCGAAGCCGTGGGCGGTGACTTCTGGTTCTTCATGCTGTTCCGGCTGGGGCTCATCGGCGCCTATGTGGCGATGGTGTTGCTGGGGGGGCGTTTGCTGGGCTATGAAGGCCGGGCATGGCATCTGCTGGTGTGGATCACCCTGGGGCAGGCCTTGCTTTCGCTGGTGATGCTGTTCCGGAGCATCTTAAACGGCCTTCACATCTTCCGGTGGGAAGCCGTCCTCAGCGTCACCGACCGGCTGCTGATGATTGTGGGTGTGGGCGTCCTCCTGCTGGGAATCGGCGGT
>JALVCQ010000055.1 GCA_027009805.1 Bacteroidota bacterium | reverse complement strand
GCCCGTCAGCATCCCCGCCTGCCAACCGTTCGAATCGCTCAACGTGGCGGTGGCCGCCGCCGTCATCCTCTATCACTGGCGGCCCTGCTGAAAAAAAAGAAAGCCGGCAATGCCTGTCGAAGAGCGAGCAGGCATCACCGGCTTTCACCACGCACAACCACTTCCTTACTCCCAGCCCCGCCGTTCCATTCTCCGGTCCGGCCCACGCATCGGCGGCCGCATCGGACGATCCCGCCGCCGAAGCCTTTCCAGCATTTTCTTGCGAAACTGCCGCTCCGCCACCGGTATCCGGATCACTTTCCGAATAGGAAGCACCTTCTTAAACCGCTCGTAATAGCGGCGTTTGACGGCCACCCGTTCGGCGTCGATTTCCAGATACCGATCCATCAGCTTTTCCAGCTCTGCATCCGACGCCTTCGACCGCATCTTCTGCCGCAGGTCGATGGTTAATTTCTTGCGCTCCGCCGCCAACTTCCGAAGCTCGCCGTCCATCGCCTCATATTCCGGCCAGAATTTGTTCATCGCATCTTCACTCAACTCCAGCTTCCGCTGAAAGAACCCCCGCTTATGGCGCATCATCTCTTCGTAGCGCAGGTCTTGCGCCATCCCTCCGACAACCCCGACCCACAACCACACCAGGGCCGTCCATCCAATTTTTCGCATCGCTCGCTTCATTTTTAAGTGATTATAAGTAAGAAGTTTCTCCATCATCACGGCTTGCCAGTTCTTCCATCAGCAAGTCGTCATCTTCCCAGTTATACAGGATTTCATCCTCTACCGTCCACTCCTGCGGCACCGGATGTAAAGATGAAGAAGACCGCCGGACCCGCACCCACCATATCACCGCCAACAAAACCAGGGTCACCACCGCCGGAGCCCACCGGCGCCACGCCACCGTCCGGCGGCCCTCCTCTCTCTTCACCGAACGACGAGGCAGCCGCTGCATCACCACGTCCGGCAAATCCTCAAAATAACCTGCCGGCGGCGCCTTAAACAGCGACCGATCGTCGGAATATTGCTTTTTCATCTTCCCGTGTTGATGATTCATATTATGAGACGCTGTCATGGGGCTTTCGTTTAGGTTTCCGTAAGAATTTCTTCAATTTTTTTTCGGGCCAGATGATAATGCACCTTCACCGTCGATTCCGTCTTGCCCATCACCGCAGCCACTTCCTTAAACGGCATGTCCTCAAAATAACGAAGCGTAAACACCGCCCGCTGCTGCGGCGAAAGCTGCAACAACGCCGCATGCAGGCGCTGCAAAATCTCATCGCCGTCGGTCTCGATCGACGCCTGCAACCGATGCGCCATCACCTTCGACGGGTCTTCCAACCGCATCAAACTGCGCCATTTATCCCGCCGCAAAAAACTCAACGCCTCATTCACCGCAATCCGATACATCCATGTATAAAGCGCACTCCGACCGTTAAACGACGGCAACCCTTTCCACACCTTGATAAACACCTCCTGCAATAAATCATTCGTATCCTCATGCGAATGCACCAGCCGCCGAATCACCCAGTAAAGACGCTCCTGATAACGCTTCACCAGCTCCCGAAACGCCATCCGTTCCGACGCCGGGTCCTGCAATCGACGCAGCAGGTCGGCATCCTCAGGCGGCATCTCCACCACTGTTTGACGGCGCATCGGCATACTCATCGGCAAAAGTTCTGATTGATTAGACGCTCCCTTTTCTGCAAAGTTTAATGGCTGTTCTTTTGGGCGTGCCCCCTCGCCTGACGGCTCGGGGTCGGGCCCCTGCGGGCTCGGCAGTTCGCCTCGGCCCGCCCACCATCCCACCCCACACCCTGCGCCACCCGCGTGGCTTCGACTCCGCTCAGCCAGCGGGTGTTTCCCAGAGGCGGCGGTCCCTGAGCTTGTCGAAGGGCGGTCCGCCTCGCCGCAAGCGGCTCGGCGCCCTCCGGGCCCCTCACGCAAGCCATTTAAAAAGCTCCTCCCCTTTTCAAGGGGAGGCCGGGTGGGGTTTTCATGGTAAAGGGCGCAGCACTGCTGCGCCCCTACAATGGTTTGTCGCATCAGACAGCGAAACAAGGCCGCTCCCTGAACATCCCCCTTCCGCTCCCTGAGCGGAGCCGAAGGGGCGGAAGGCCCCCATCTCCCGCGTGGCTTCGACTCCGCTCAGCCAGCGGGGGATGGCAGAACACCGATTAACGAACGCCGATTTAAGAACAAAAAGTATAAATTAAAATAAAATATTAAATCAAAAATCGGTGTTCGATATTCGATATTCCCCCGAAGCATGCCGTGCCCCTACGAAAAACGCCCCCTCCATCATATTGCTCAAAAACGATAGCCCACACCGAATGTGAGCGTCAAGGTATGGGTAGATGGCGCTTTATAGGCATCTATCTGGAGCATATGGGAACGGAGATAGAAAAAGCGGGTATATTTTATTTCACCGAAAAGCAGAAAATCGAACGGCAACACCCTTTCAAGTCTTGCCCCCACGCTGGCGCCGACGTCATTTAATGCGACGCGGTCGCCCCTTATTGTCCCCATTCCCTCAAAAAGCACCGGAGCGCGAAGAAGCATTTCTTCTTTCCCTATTCGATAGTTGATTTCCCCTAACAGGCTCATCAACAGATGCCGGCCTCTAATCAGAGGATGCGAGTAACCAGGAGAAAACAACCAATAACCTCGGGTAATGTAAACGACCTTCGGATAATCTTTTGTCATGTAGCCGCCATAATGTCTATAATAGCGAAGCACCGCCAGCCGGATACGCCCCCCTGATGATAATGCTCGGCCATACTGGATACCATAGGTGGCGGGGTATATGGTCTCGTCAAAGTGAACAATTCGACCATCACTCAGCATAAGGGGATAAAATCTTGCCCGGTAGCGGAATAACCAATTGGTAGGCGTTTGGTCAAAAAAGTGAGAAACGGGCAGATAGACCTCAACCAGATTTTTCCGGCTGGTCTCCATAGAAGGCTGTGCAAAAGAGGCGGTCGTAGCGCCCATCAAGGCAACAACGAAAGCAAGGATGCTCAGGCACTTTCTTATGTTATTCATGGTCTTCACCTTCTCTTTTCCCACGCTCACCGCGGGATTTCATAGCGAATATAAAAACTTTTCTGTTCGTGGTTGTCAGATAGGAGCGGAGTGGCACTGCACCCCAACAATTATTTTATGCATGAAGCATCGACCCCGCCTCGGCGCCCTACCCGACCGCCGTTGTAGCTTTGCAACGCCCTTCCGAAGAAAACGGCCATCTTATGGAACATCCCCTCAAAATCTATAACACGTGGACACGTCAGGTCGAGCCCTTCGTTCCGGCCCATCCACCTTATGTCGGGATGTATGTCTGCGGCCCCACGGTCTATTCCGACCCGCATCTGGGCAATGCCCGCCCCGGCGTATTCTTTGATCTGGTCTTCCGCTACCTCACACACCTCGGCTACCGCGTCCGCTACGTCCGCAACATCACCGACGTGGGCCACCTCGAAGCCGACAGCGACACCGGCGAAGACAAAATCGCCAAACAGGCCCGCCTCGAACAGCTCGAACCCATGGAAATCGCCCACAAATACACCGTGGCATTCCACCGGGTGATGCAACGCCTCAACGTCCTGCCCCCCTCCATCGAGCCCCACGCCACCTGCCACATCATCGAGCAGATCGACATGGTCGAAAAAATCCTGGCCAACGGCTACGCCTACGAAGTCAACGGCTCGGTCTATTTCGACGTGCCCCGATATGCCCGGCAGCACCCTTACGGACGCCTCTCGGGCAAACGCCTCGAAGACCTCCTCGCCGGCAGCCGAGAACTCAAAGGCCTCGAAGAAAAACGCAACCCGCTCGACTTCGCCCTCTGGAAGCGCGCCGAGCCTCAACACATCATGCGGTGGCCCTCGCCCTGGGGCGAAGGCTTCCCCGGATGGCACCTCGAATGCTCGGTGATGAGCACCAAATACCTCGGTATCCCCTTCGACATCCACGGCGGCGGCCTCGACCTTACCTTCCCCCATCACGAATGCGAAATCGCACAGGCCGTCGGCGCCTACGGAAAAAACCCCGTCCGATACTGGATGCACAACAACCTCATCCTCATCAACGGCCAGAAGATGAGCAAAAGCGCCGGCAACTTCATCACGCTCGACCAGCTCTTTGAAGGCGCCCACCCGATGCTCTCCCGCGGCTATGCCCCCATGACGCTGCGCCTGTTCCTGCTGCAAGCCCACTACCGCAGCCCCATCAACATCACCGAAGAAGCCTTGCAGGGCACCGAACGCACCCTCCAGCGCCTATGGGAACCCCTCGACGGATTTTCCACCATCCCACCCGCCCCGCAATCCACCTTCGACGTCGAAGCATGGATCCAGAAAGGATATGCCGAATTGAACGACGATTTCAACACGCCGCGCTTCCTGGCCGTCCTCCACGAAGGCCTGCGCCACTATCACCGCCTCAAAATCGGTCAGGCCCACCTGACCGAAAAAGACCGCCAGCGCTTTGCCGATGCCTACCGCACCTTTGTGGTGGACCTCCTCGGATTGGTCCCCGAACACCAGGAACACCGCGCACAAGACACCATCCGAACGCTGATGGAAATCATCCTCGACGTCCGGCAACACGCCCGAAAAAACAAAGACTTCGAAATGGCCGACCGCATCCGAAACGCCCTCCTCGAAGCCGGTTTTACCATCAAAGACACCCCCAAAGGCACCGAATGGACATGGCACGGCTGACACCTTTCCTCATCCTGATGCTGTTATGGGCAGGATGCCAATCCGACAGTTCCACCTCCGGGCCGCCCCCCTCCCATGCCGCCGCCACCACCAAAGCGCCGCCCGCGCCCGCTTTTTCCGCTTCCGAAGCCTACTTGCTCCTCGACACCTTCCTGCAGGCAGGCCCCCGCGTGCCGGGCACCACCGCCCACCAACAGGCCCTCGCTTTCATCGAGAATCACCTGCGCCCCTTCGCTTCCACGCTCACCATCCAGAAAGGAACGGCCCGACGATTTGACGGCCGGCCGCTGCCTGTCCATAACGTCATCGCCGAATTTAAGGGAAAAAGCCCCCGGGCCCTTTTACTGATGGCCCATTGGGACTCCCGTTTTGTGGCCGATCAGGACTCCACGGACCGCAACAAACCCATTCTGGGCGCCGATGACGGCGGAAGCGGCCCCGCCGTCCTGCTGGCGCTGGCCCGCATCCTGCACCAACACACGCCGCCCATCACCATCCGGATGATCTTTTTCGACACCGAAGACCAGGGGGCGCCCGCATGGATGACCAACCCGCCGCCACACTCTTATTGCCTCGGCTCGCAGCTATGGGCCAAAAGCCATCGGCCCGACCAGTATTTCGCCGATTACGGCATCCTGCTGGATATGGTGGGCGGCCGGCAAGCCCATTTCCTCAAAGAAAAATGGTCGGAAAAATTCACCCCCACACAGGTCAGTCAGATATGGGCGCTGGCCCAGTCCATGGGCTATTCCCCGCCCTTCATCCCCATTGCCACCGACCCCGTGATGGACGACCACTACTACGTGGCCACCATCGCCGGCATCCCCTCCCTCGACATCATCAACTACGACCACCGCCGACAGCCCCATCCCTTCCCGTGGTATTGGCATACGCACCATGATCGCATAGATATCATTGACACCGCCACCCTCGACGCCGTCGGCGAGCTCCTCACCACCCTTATTTATACGCATTCGGGATTCCTGGCTGTCCCCTGAGTTTAGCCCGTAACCCCAAAATTTGCCACGCCTAACCTGACCGCACAAGACCGTGAAAGTTTCCCGAGCACTTCTCGAACGAGCCTATTACCTGATGCGGCTGGAACGGCATATGGCCCGCATCTACGACGAGAATCGAGACATCGCCGTTTACGTGCATGCCACCGCTATGGGGCACGAAGCCATCCAGTTGGCCACGGCTTTCCAGCTCACCCCGGATGACTACGTCAGTCTCTATTATCGGGATGATGCGTTCCTGTTGGGCCTGGGATTTGAGCCCTATGCGCTGATGCTCCAGTTGTTGGCCAAAAAAGACGATCCCTTTTCCGGTGGTCGCAGCTACTATTCCCACCCAAGCAATCGGGATCCGCGCTATCCGCTCATCCCGCATCAGTCCAGTGCCACGGGCATGCAGGCCATCCCCGCCACCGGCATGGCCCATGCCTTGAAATATCGCGAAGGGCGCGGTCTGCTGAAAAAAGACCCGCCGCCGGCGGTGGTGTGTTCGCTCGGCGACGGCTCCGTGACCGAAGGCGAAGTCTCCGAAGCCTTTCAGGAAGCGGTGCTCCATCAGTTGCCCATTCTGTATCTGGTGCAGGACAATACGTGGAGCATCTCCGTGGCCCGGGAGGAAGCCCGCACCATGGACGCCTACGAATTTGCCGCCGGATTCAAAGGCATGAAGCGCATGCGCGTGGACGGGACCGACTTTATCAAGTCGTATGAAGCGGTTGGAAAGGCCCTCGACCACATCCGCCGGCGCAAAGGGCCGGTGTTGCTGCATGCCACCTGCCCGCTGTTGGGCCATCACACCTCCGGCGTTCGTCGGGAATATTACCGCCCGCCCGAAGAGCTGGAACAGGCCCACAAGCGAGACCCTCTTCCCAAGCTGCATCGCTACCTCCTTAAAAGCGGCTTGTTTACACCGGAAGACTTAGCAGCCCTCGATGAAAAAGCCCGTCAAAAAGCCGAAGCCGACTTTCAACGAGCCGTCGAGGCCGAAGACCCCGATCCGGACACTGTGGAAGAACACGTCTTTGCGCCCACGCCCATCACCGAAGAGAAAGGCAAGCGCGAACCCGCCGACGGCGAACCCATCATCATGGTGGACGCCGCCCGCCATGCCATCGACGAGCTGATGGAAGACCACGTCGAGTGCCTGTTCTACGGCCAGGACGTCGGAAAACGCTTGGGCGGCGTGTTCCGTGAAGCGGCCGGACTGGCCGAGAAATACGGTGACGACCGCGTCTTCAACACCCCCATTCAAGAAGCCTACATCTTCGGCTCCACCGCCGGCATGTCGGCGCTGGGGCTCCGGCCCATCGTAGAAGTGCAGTTCTGCGACTACATCTTCACGGCCGTCAATCAGCTGGTCAGCGAAATTGCCAAGTCATCTTACCTGACGATGGGCAAATTCCCCGTCTCGGCGGTGTATCGGGTGCCCATCGGCGCCTACGGCGGCGGCGGGCCCTATCACTCGGGCTCCCACGAAACCATGATCACCAACATTAAAGGCATCAAGGTGGTCTATCCGTCGAATGCCGCCGATATGAAGGGACTGCTCAAAGCCGCTTATTACGACCCCAACCCCGTGATCGTCTTCGAGCACAAAGGGCTCTATTGGTCGAGGGTCAAAGGCACGCAAGCGGCCAAAACCATCGAACCCGACCGGGAATATGTGGTGCCCATCGGGAAGGCCCGCATCTTTCAGCAGGCCGACCCCGCAGCCGTTTCCAGCGGCGAGTCGGTGCTGGTGGTCACCTACGGCATGGGCGTGCATTGGGCCCTCAATGCTTCCAAACAATTCCCGGGGCAAGTGGAAATCCTGGACCTGCGCACCCTCAGCCCCCTTGATGAACCGATGATCTTCGAACGCGTAAAAGTCCACAACAAGGTGTTGATCGTCAGTGAAGACACGTTCCACACCTCCTTTGCCCTGTCGCTGGCGGGCCTGATCCAGCAACACTGCTTCCAGCATCTGGATGCCCCCATTGAGGTGCTGGCAGCAAAGGATCTTCCCGCCGTCCCGATCCATCTCTCACTGGAAGCGGCGATGTTGCCTTCCAGCGACAAAGTGGCTGAAAAACTAAATTTGCTGCTCAATTTTTAACCCCCTGATTAAAACAAAAGATAATGCCGAAACTTGACACCAACACCTACCTGTTTACTTCCGAATCGGTCTCCGAAGGTCATCCCGATAAAGTCGCCGATCAGATTTCCGATGCTATCCTCGACGCCTATCTTGCCCAGGACCCGCGGGCCCGCGTGGCTTGTGAAACGCTTGTTACCACAGGGCTTGTGGTCATCAGCGGCGAAATCACCGCCGATGTAAAAGTCCCCCCGAACCTGGCGGAAATCGCCAGGGGTGTCATTCGAGACATCGGATACAATCATCCTGAATATCGTTTTGACGCCGATTCGTGCGGCGTAGTGATTGCCCTGGATGAACAATCACCCGATATTGCGCAGGGGGTTTCCTTAGGTGATGACATCGGCGCCGGCGACCAGGGCATGATGTTCGGTTATGCCACCCGTGAAACCGCCGAACTGATGCCGCTCTCCATCACCCTGGCGCATGCATTGCTCAGAGAGCTGGCGGCCATTCGCAAAGCCAAAGATTCGCCCATGCCCTATCTGCGGCCGGACGCCAAGTCGCAGGTGACCGTGCGATACGACTATGCCAACCGGCCCGTGGGCATTGAGACCATTGTCCTCTCCACGCAGCATGACGAGTTTGCATCGGAAGGGGCCATGCAACAACAAATTCGAAGAGACATTGAGAAGCACCTTCTTCCGCGTGTGATGGAGCAGTTTCCCGAGCACGTGCGCGCCCTTTTCCCCGCCGACGTTTCCGAGCACCTGAAAGTCAACCCCACCGGGAAGTTTGTCATCGGCGGCCCCCATGGGGACACGGGGCTGACAGGCCGGAAAATCATCGTCGATACCTACGGCGGCAAGGGAGCCCACGGCGGCGGCGCTTTTTCCGGCAAGGACCCCTCCAAGGTCGATCGTTCGGCGGCGTATGCCACCCGACACATCGCCAAGAATCTCGTGGCTGCGGGCGTGGCCGACGAAATCCTGGTGCAGGTGGCCTATGCCATCGGCATCCCCCAACCCATCAGCATTTACGTGAACACATTCGGCACGGGTAAAGCCCGAGACGCCAAAGGCGGGACGTTGTCGGACGGAGCCATCGCCGCCCTTCTCTCGGAAGTCATCGACCTGCGTCCCGCCCACATCATCCGCTCCTTAGGACTGGATGCCCCCATCTACCTTTCCACCGCCGCCTACGGCCATATGGGACGCCAACCGGAAGAAAAACGAATCCGCGTGAACGACCAAGAGCGGTCGGTGGTGCTGTTCCCGTGGGAACAACTTGACCTCGTATCCACTTTCCAAGAAGTATTTCGCGTGTAAATCCCCCTTTTCCTAACTTTACTTTCTCGTTTACGGCAAACGTTTTGCTCCTTCGAGCGATATAGAAGAGCGGTATTTTGAAACGGGAGGATGCTCACAAAAGCCTGGCTCTCCATGCCCTTCGCGCATGGAGAAAGATTGGCTATGCCGCCCTTTTCGTTTCTTTTTGGGCGAGCGGGCAAGTTACCAACCCCGCCGTTTTTTCACTGGCGGACCTGGGAACCTTTCAGTATTTCGTCCCCAATGAGAACCCCACGATTTATCCGGGGCGTTCCAACGAATACTTCATTTACTCTACGCTCAATGCCAACGGCGGGACCATCATTCTCAAACAACGATACAAAAAACCCCGAACCTTAGACACCCTATTCTCCGAGAGGTGGCTTCAATCAAAGCTGCCCCGCCTCCCCTCTTTGCGGTTTATCCTTTCGCCGTCGGAGGACGTCCTATTCATCATTACAGGAGAAAAAACAGCTCATGAGAAGATCAAATATTATCAGGGATTCCTTTTTGACGTGCGGGCCAAGAAACGCATCCCGTTGCCGACCGAACGGCAATGGGTCAGGACGCCCCACTTTTCTCCACAGGGGACTTACTTTGCTTACATCACCGATCAGGGGATGTTTGGCTTTCATCTCGGCAAGCGCACGCTGAAACAGCTGATTCCGGCGGCCTCCTTGCCGCATATGGAGCGCATTGTGCCCCCTCTGACCTATCTTGAAGGTTTTCACCTGAAAAGGGGGATTGTATGGAGCCATGACGAGCGATTTCTGTTTTTTTATGAAAGCGATTACACCCAAACCCCGACTATTCCCATTGTCAAATGGGATACCCTCTATCCGGAGGTTCGCCATCTTCCCTACCCCTTCCCGGGCCAAACCCCGCCCACCGTCCACATCAAATACTACGACTTCCATCGCAATCAATTCTATTCCGTTCCTCTATTGAAAGGCGACCGGTCGGGCTACTTGCCGCGTATCTATTGGTCGCCGTATCATTATGCCCTGTTTCTGGTGCATCTCGATCGGCGTCAGAAAAAAATGACGCTCTGGCGCTATTCCCTTATCCGCAAACAACTGAAACCCATCTATACCGAAGAGGCCAAAGAATGGATGGACCACTTCGACAAATGGAAGTTCTCACCCACGGGGCGTATTTTCTTCCTTTCCGATGAATCGGGCCGGATGCAGCTATATGTGCTGAACCCGCCCTACTACAAAAAAGAACAGCTGACCCACTCCAATATTGACATTGATGAGATTGTCGGTATTGACGAAAACAAAGGGGATGTCTATTTCCTGGGCTATCCCGGCAATCTTCCCATTGAACGGCATCTATACCGCGTCCCGATCCAACAACGCCTGCTTCAGGCGCCTGTTCAGATTACGGATCTGGGGTTCTCCGTAGAGGATGTGCACTTCAGTCTGAAATTCACCTACTACATCATTCGCTACTCCAACATCAACACACCGCCCACCACCAAGGTGTTCCAGAACCAGTTTCCACTGTGGACCATCGAAGACAATGCCTTGCTCCGTAAGCGTCTTCGTGCGATAGACCTGCCTTACCACACCTTTTTTTCTTTTTCGACTCCGAACGGACATACGCTTCACGGCCAATGGATCGCGCCGCCGAACCTGAACTATAACAAGAAATACCCTGTGGTTTTTGACGTATATAACGGGCCGAACTCCAAACACGTCGTCAATCGGTGGCGGAGCGAGTGGTTCCTTGACGTTTACATGGCGCTGCACGGCTTTGTGATCGTGCAGGTGGACGGCCGGGGCACCAAAGGTCAGGGAGCGGCTTTCAAAAAGGCCTTGTATAAGGAATTGGGGAGGCGCGAGCTCAATGACATTATCTATACGGCCACTTATCTGACCACCCGTTTTCCATTTATGGACTCCACCCGCATCGGCATCATGGGACACAGTTACGGCGGCTATTTATCGGCCCTTGCTATCATGCGCTATCCGCATATTTTCCGGGCGGCCGTCTCCATCGCTCCCGTCACCGATTGGCACCTATACAACGCCATCTATACGGAACGCTACATGGACCTGCCCCGCCTCAATGAGCGGGGCTATCGGGCCAGCAGCGTGTTAAACGAAGTGCCCTCCTATCAAGGTGGACTGCTGCTTGTTCATGGGGCATTTGATCATAACGTGCCGGTGCTTAATTCCTACGAATTGGTCAAGCAGCTCAACCGCTATCGAAAAGACTATGTCTTTTACGTGTATCCCCGCGCCGATCATTCTTTCTTGGAGGGGACCACGCGCTCGGACCTTTATCTCCGAATCTATCGCCACTTCACCCGTCTGCTCAGAAATGAGGAGGAATAGACGGACTATCGTTTCATACCCAATTGATAGGCGAAGCCCACGCCGAGGATTTCCTTCCACTGGAGGCGGGCGTCATATCGATCCGTGACACCGTCTCCGTTATCATCAATCGCAATGGGGATGTCGGCGTCATAAATGGTATGAAACATCACCGACGCCGAGAGCCATTTATTGACTTTCAGAAAGAACGAGTTCTGCCAGTCCATGTCCACATTTTTCCGGTTGGGACGATTCGGGTCGGTGTAGTTGTTAAAAAGTTCCAGGCGACTTTTCCATGAGACGTTTTTCATCAACTCGCGCTCGTAGGTGGCCCGCACCAGCGCACCAAATTCATAACGGGACGTGGCCCCCGAATCCACGCCGTAAGCGCCCCGCGCCGAAAGGGTGGGTTCTTTCACGAACGTGGCCTTTCCGGTGGCCGGCGAGAGCAATATCTCCAACTTCGGCGCGGGCGTCCACGTGAAACCAACGGAAAGGAGCCCGTATGCCGGCGCCATAAAGCGAGACACCAGACTGCTGTCCTTATCGCGAGTGGGTGTGAGCTGCGTAGTGAACGAGCCCGAAGCGGTCAGCTTCCATTTAGGATTCAAAGTCCGCGAATAAGTGGATGTCAACCGAACGATGTCCTCACTCTTTTCCGATGGGTTTTGCTTGATCTTTTGAATGCCATACGAAACCATAAAGTCATTCTTCCACTCGTGAACGCCTTTGACATAGTCGGCAAAACTCTCAAAACGCCCCAACAGGGAAATCGAAGGGACACCGCCGGCCGCCCAATATTTCATGCTCACCTGATTAAAGTTCACAAGGACGTTGCCGCCTGTTTTCCACAACGGCGCCGGAGCGTTGGACGACTCCTGGGCAACCGATGACACGAACGCCAAGAATAAAGGCAGAGATGCGAGGATAGCTTTTCTCATTTTTTTATTTTTTGAAGGGCAAAAATAGGCTGGTTTCCGCCCCAGGTGGAAAACTTGAATGGAACCATTTCATGCGATAAGGGCGTTACTGTCTGTATAGATCATACGGCGATGCCAAAGCTCCGGTCCGGACAACTGCTCATTGCAGAGCCTTTCATGCAGGACCCGAATTTCAAAAAAAGCGTGGTGCTGCTTTGCCAGTATCATCCGGACGAGGGCGCATTCGGCCTGATCCTTAATCAGCCGCTGCCGGTTAAGCTTAAAGACATCCTTGATCTGGACGATATTCCGGATGCCTTTCGCCTTTTTCGGGGCGGTCCTGTGGACCACCATCACCTCTTTTTCGTCCACCGCGCGCCGCATTTGATTGAAGGCGGATTGCCCATTCAAGACAACCTCTATCTGGGCGGCTACTTTGAAAAGGTGCGCCGCTTGCTCCTTGAGGGCGCCTTGACCGTTCGGGATATTAAATTCTTCGTCGGATACTCGGGATGGGGCGCGGGGCAGCTCGAACAAGAACTCTCCATCAACAGCTGGATTATCGACTCGGCCACCGAGAAAGACGTATTTGAAAGCCGGCTGAGCGAAGAGCGTTATTGGCGGAATGTGCTCCGACGAAAGGGGAAAATGTTCGAATATCTGGCCACCCTTCCGGACAGTCCCATCCAGAATTAAAGGCATTTCACCCGTCTTACTTTTGTGCTCCCGCGCAGAACGAAGTCAGCATGGGCATATTCGGTCGCCGCACCTTTCCCGAACCGCTCTTACGGCGGTTGATTGCAAAAGGGAAAGAAGAAGCCCTCATCGCTGTTTTCCGACAACACTACGTCGAGGCCCGCAACGTGCTTCTTAAAAGAGACGTAGAAGAACGCTACATCGACCCCCTGATTGAGAAAGCCGCTGTGGCCGTTTGGTGTCACTATGCGGCCCATCCCGACGACACAACACCGATTCGCGACCGCTTTTTTCATTACATTGACCATCCCGAAGCGCTCATTTCGAAGGCCGACGCTCAGCCACTCCGTAAAGCCATCCAACACTTATATCGCTTCTTCGATCCGGTGTGTATGCAGCTGCTCATGTGGCGATACGCCGAAGGGCGCAGCGAGGCTAACGTCGGCGAGCTGGCCGACCGCTCGCTCTCCGAGACGCAGGCCGACTTGAAACGCTGCATGATGCGCTTCCGGCAGGCCGCCCTCGCCTATCTGGGAAAAGTGCTCCCGCCTCACTCCGAGCAAGACCTCGCACGCGTTCAACAATATGTAGATGGGATACTGAGGCCGGAGGAAGCGCTTTTACTGGAATCCGAAGCCGCCATCCACCCACCGCTTCGTAAGCTGATCGAGGCCGAGCAAACCCTCCGGAGACTCCTCCGCTACGGGCGCGAGGAAGCCTTGCAACGTTACCTCCAACGACACACCACCCGCCGCCTTCTCGGCAACATATGGGGACGACAATGGACCATTGCCTCGGCCCTCATCATCGGGCTGGCGCTTATCGGGATGTGGTGGTTCAAAGACACGCCCGCAACGCAACCGCCCGTCTCTTTCATCGAACAGGATTTCACGCCGCCCACCCATGCCAAGCCGACAACAGAAATCAGCTATCGGCGGCTGGCTCAGCTGAAAGAGAAAGCCTCCCGCTATCGGCATTGGCAAGCCGGCGGGCGCTTTTTCCATCTGCTTTTCTTTCCTGAAAAAACGCGCTCGGTAAGCCGAGAAAAAAATGCCTTTCTTCTATATGGCTTTTTGCCCACAGATGTTCGGGCGCTGGCCATACAGGATTCGACGCTGGTTTTGCAAATCGCCGACACCACCTATCAATGGCCGTTATGATTCCCTCCGGACTATCCTTTGCCAAGGCCGAAGGCGCAGGCAACGACTTTATTATTCTGGAAGAGAACGTCCTTGGCCCGTGGTTTGAGAACCCCGGCGCCCGCCGGCTTCTCTGCGACCGCCACTTTGGCGTCGGGGCCGACGGCATTCTGGTCCTCGGGCGGCCGCAAAGTCAAGACACGGACTATCACATGACCTACTATAACGCCGACGGTCATGAAGGGACGTTTTGCGGCAACGGGGCGCGCTGCCTGGCCCGCTTTTATTTTCAAAAGTCCGGCCGCAGCGAGGCTTCTTTCACGGCTTCCGACGGGCCTCACCGGGCCTTCCGTGACGATGACGACCGA
>JALVCQ010000054.1 GCA_027009805.1 Bacteroidota bacterium | reverse complement strand
CCCCCGCCGCTATGCCCGCGGACAACTGATGCAAGAGACCATCCTATACGCTCCCGACGGTCGGCCCGCCGTCCAGACCGCCTACACCTACGACGCCCACGGGCGCCGCATCCGCAGCCAGACGACCCCCAGCGAAGGCCCTCCCGTCATCCGAGAATATTTCTACGACCAGCAAGGCCGCCGCATTCGAGAAAAAGAAACCCGCGGCACCAACGTCGCCGTCATCCAATATTTCTATCCGCCCGACGGGCAGGATTGGACGCGAATGGTGCGGGAAGGACGCCGCCCCGCCATCATCCAGCGGACCATCGAATAGCCCGCCCGAACGTTCATCTATCCCGGAAACGACACCGTCGGGACGCTGCGGTCGATCTTTCGGTTCAGGCCGCGCAACACATTACCCGGGCCCGTCTCCACAAAGCGCGTGGCGCCGTCGCGAATCATATTCCGAATGGTCTGCGTCCACCGCACGGGACTGGTGAGCTGCTGGATCAGGTTCTCCCGGATGACGTCCGGGTCGGTGCTGGGCTCGGCCGTGACGTTTTGATAGACGGGCGCCTGCGGCGCCTGAAAGGGCGTGGCTTCGATGGCCGTGGCCAGGCGTGCCCGGGCGGGTTCCATCAGCGGCGAATGAAACGCCCCCGCCACGTTGAGGATGACCGCCCGGCGGGCACCGCGGGCTTTCAGCCGTTCTACGGCCGCTTCTACGGCTTCCACCGTCCCCGAGATGACCACCTGCCCCGGCGAGTTGTAGTTGGCAGGCACCACGTCGGGCCCTACCTCGGCGCACACCGTCTCCACCACCTCATCGTCGAGGCCCAACACCGCCGCCATCGTCGAAGGGCGCACCTCACACGCCGCCTGCATCGCCAGCGCACGCTCCCGCACCAGCCGCAGACCGTCCGCCCACGAAAACACACCCACCGCCGCCAGCGCTGTCAACTCACCCAGTGAATGCCCCGCCACCATCGCCGGCGAAAAAGCATCGGGATGCGCCGCCACCAGCGCCAGCGAGTGCACGTAAACGGCCGGCTGCGTATAGCGCGTCTGCTTCAACCGCTCGGCATCACCTTCAAACATCACCGTCAGCAGCTCGCCGTCCATCAGCTCGTTGGCCTGTTCCATCCACCGCCGCGCCGCAGCGGAAGCCTCGTAAAGGTCTTTGCCCATACCCACAAACTGGGACCCCTGTCCCGGAAAAATGTATGCGGTTTTCTCCATAACCTTATCGCAATTTGCTGGAAATCAATTTGATGAACTCTTCCCGTGTGGCAATGTTTTCAAACGCCCCCGTAAATGCCGACGTGGTGGTCACCGAATTTTGCTTTTGCACGCCCCGCATCATCATACACAGATGATAGGCCTCTATCACCACGGCCACGCCCAGGGGTCGCAACGTCTCATGCAGACAGTCTCGAATCTGCCACGTCAGGCGCTCTTGCAGTTGCAGCCTGCGCGCAAAGGCATCCACCATGCGCGGGATCTTGCTCAGTCCCACCACCTTGCCGTTCGGGATGTAGGCCACATGCGCCTTGCCGAAAAAAGGCAGCATGTGATGTTCACACATCGAATAAATCTCGATGTTTTTCACGATGACCATCTCCGAATAGGCCTCCTCAAACAGGGCCGACTGGATGATCGCCCTGGGGTCTTGCCGATAGCCCTGAAAGATAAATTCCATCGAACGGGCCACCCGGCAGGGCGTGTCGCGCAAGCCTTCCCGCTGCGGATCTTCTCCGATATATTCGAGCACTTCCCGCATCCGCTCGCTGATGGCTTCCAGCGGGAAGTCTGCATTAGTCTTCCGACGGTCCATAATATTCGACCACGTTTTTCGCCGTTTCGTAAAGGGTAATTTTATACAACATCCCCGACGGGAAGTGCGGAGCAAGCTGCTCCCAGAACTTCACCACGAGGTTCTCAGCCGTCGGATTAACGCCTCGCAGGAAGGGCACGTCGAGGTTGAGGTTTTTATGATCCACCTGATCGATGAGATGGCGGTCCACGATGCGTTTCAAATCGCTGAAATCAACGACCATGCCCGTGTCGGGATCGACCTCGCCCCGCAGCGTCACCTCAATATAAAAGTTGTGTCCGTGATAGTTGGGACTGGCACACTTGCCGAACACTTCCATGTTCTTCTCGATGCTCCACGCCGGATTTTCCAGCCGATGGGCCGCCGAGAAATGACCCCGCCGCGTGATATAAACATACCGTTTCACAGGCACCCCTTGATGAGGCCGCAAACTTACGGGATGACGGGCAAGCGGCGGCGCGCAGAGCTGCTGCATGTATATTTGCTTGGATGTAATAAAAATCGGTGGGATAAAGTAGAAAAACACATTGTATGCCGAAGGTACACATCGTTGAAGGCCAAACTATGCGCGTCATCCGCCTCTGCCGAGAACAGGGGCTGCCACAACCTGAATTCACCAACTGGCAAGGCGGCTTCCGACTGACCTTCTTACAAGACCCCTACACGCCGCAGCGGCTGCGCAAGATGGGACTGAACGAACGGCAGATTAAGGCCGTGTTGTATGTAAAGCAACATGCCGAAATCTCGAACCGTGACTACAGACGGCTGACAGGTATCTCGGATGAAACGGCCCGGCAGGAACTCATGGCTTTGGTGAAGCGGAATTTGTTTCAGGTTCAGGGGAAGGGGAGGGCAACGAGATATTTACTCAAGAGGCTTGGCAATTAGTTGGCGTTATCTTGGCGATTTTGGCGATTTGCTGGCGATAAAGAAAGGTGAAGTGAGTTTGTTGTTTATCCGAAGAAAAAAGCAAGGATATCGCTTTATTAATGAGCGCATTGAGATGACATTACCAGCCGGAAAACCCATGGTTCTATTAGGAGAATAGTACGCTGGAAAACCCAATATCATGGGGGCGCTATGTCCTGGCACGGTAACGGACATTTAAAAGACATATCGGACACTTTTCGAACATTTATTAGACATTGGAGAGCGTAGCATTATCTGATGTTGTCCCTGCGAAAAATGGGAAGCGGATTGTTGTCTGAAAAGATAAGTACGCTTGATGAGGCCGCAAACTTACGGGATGGCGGGCAAGCGGCGGCGCGCAGAGCTGCTGCATGTATATTTCCATGTATATTTGTTGGATGCAATAAAAATGGGCTGAAAAAATCGCCCTGATCAATCTCTTCCCATGACACTGGAAATCCAGGAACTCGAAACATGGCTGTGGGAGGCAGCCTGTGCCATCCGGGGGCCACTCGATGCCCCCAAATTCAAAGACTACATCCTGCCGCTGATCTTTCTCAAGCGGCTTTCAGACGTCTTCGAAGACGAACTGGCCCGACTGACCGAAGAATATGGCAGTCGGGAAACGGCGGAAGCCATTATAGAAGGCGAACGGGAGCGGGACATCCTCGCCGAAGGGCGCGGGTCGGTGCGCTTCTATATTCCGCCCGAGGCCCGATGGGAACGTATTCAACAGCACGGCACCACCGGCCTGGGACAATACCTCACCGATGCCGTGCGGGCGGTGGCCCAGGAAAACCCCCGACTGTCGGGCGTGATCGACATCGTTGACTTCAATGCCACCACCGCCGGCCAGCGCATCGTCCCCGACGAATATCTGGCCCGTCTGGTGGACGTGCTCAGCAAACATCGCCTTGGGCTGGACGACGTCGAGCCCGACATTCTCGGCAGGGCGTATGAATACCTGCTTCGCAAATTTGCCGAAGACCAGGGCCAGAGCGCCGGCGAGTTTTACACACCTCGGGAAGTGGCCATCCTGATGGCCCGCATCCTGGCCCCCGAGCCCGGCATGTCGGTATATGACCCCACCACCGGCTCCGGCGGCTTGCTCATCAAAGCCCACCTCCGCCTGCTGGAAACCCACGGCGAACAGAAAAACGGCCGCCGAAGATTGCCCCCACAGGTGGCCCCCTTGCGCCTCTTCGGACAGGAAATCAACCCCTCCACCTATGCCATTGCCCGAATGAACACCGTCCTCCACGACATGGAAGCCGACATTCGCCTGGGCGACACCATGCGCCGACCCGCCTTCAAAGACGATGCCGGACGACTCATGACCTTCGACCGCGTCACCGCCAATCCGATGTGGAACCAGGACTTCCCCACCTCCGTCTATGAAAACGACCCTTACGAACGCTTCACCTTCGGCATCCCGCCCGCATCAAGCGCCGATTGGGGATGGGTTCAGCACATGCTGGCATCTCTCAAAAAAGGCGGGAAAATGGCCGTCGTCCTCGACACCGGCGCCGTGAGCCGCGGCAGCGGCACTCGCAACCGAAACCGAGAACGAGACATCCGAAAAGCCTTCGTCGAGCACGACCTCATCGAAAGCGTCATCCTCCTGCCCGAAAACCTCTTCTACAACACCACCGCA
>JALVCQ010000053.1 GCA_027009805.1 Bacteroidota bacterium | reverse complement strand
CGCCCAGCGAGATGACGGCGATGTCGGTGGTGCCGCCGCCGATGTCCACAACCATGTGTCCTTCGGGTCGGGTGACGTCGATGCCCATGCCGATGGCTGCGGCCATGGGTTCGGAGATAAGGCGCACTTCTCGTCCGCCGGCTTTCATGGCGGCTTCCCGCAGGGCTTTACGCTCCACGCCGGTGATTCCAGACGGCACACACACCAGCATTTTTAGTAACGGGGAGAAAAAGCGGCGTTTTTTGCTGTTGATTTTTCGGATAAAGCCGCGCAGCATTTTTTCCGATGCGTCCAGTTCGGCGATGACGCCGCCTTTGAGTGGACGGACCGTCTTGATCTTGTCGTGCGTTCGGCCCTCCATCTGGAGGGCTTGAAATCCCAGGGCGATCAGGCGTCCCGAGTCTCGATCGAGCGCCACGATCGAGGGTTCCTCGACCACAATTTTCTCATCTTTCAGAATGATGGTGTTGGCCGTGCCCAGGTCGATGGCCAGCTCTTGCACCATAAAGTCCCAGAATCCCATGGCAGTATTTGTGCGTTAGTTAGTGTTTGAAATGGCGTCGGCCGGTCATGATCATGCCGATTCCTGCGGCTTCGGCGGCGGCGACGACTTCCTGGTCTCGGATCGACCCGCCGGGCTGGATGACGGCCTTGATTCCGGCTTCGGCCATCTTCTCGATCGAATCGGCAAACGGGAAAAAGGCATCGGAAGCGGCCACAGCTCCCGTCACTTGATGCCCGCGGCTTTTTGCCTTGGCGATCGCCTGTTCGACGGCATCCACACGGGCGGTCTGGCCGTGTCCGGCCCCGATGAGCATCCGGTCTTTTACCACGGCGACGGCGTTTGATTTGAGGTGTTTTACCACCTTCCACGCAAACATAAGGTCTTGCATCGACTTTTCGTCTGGTTTTTGGGAGGTTACCACGCGCAGCGTTTCGGTGTTTTCTTCGGCATCTCGATGTTGGTGCAGCACCCCGCCCAGTGCGGTGCGAAATTCTTCCTTCGGCAGGTTCAGCGGCCAGGGGCCCCGTAAGACAATCCGCTTTTTCTTCTGTTTTAATATCTCCAAAGCCGCCGGCTCATAATCCGGCGCCCAGACGAGCTCGAAGAAAAATGACGTCAGCCGTCGGGCCGCTTTTTCATCGAGGGGGCGGTTACTGACCAGAATGCCGCCGAACGCCGACAGGGGATCGCCGCGAAGGGCTTTGTTCATTGCCGCTTCGAGCGAATCGCCTGTGCCCACACCGCACGGATTGGTGTGTTTGATGACGGCAAAGGCTGCCTCATGGGGCCATTCCATCAGGAGCACCAGCGCATGATGCAGGTCCAGCAGGTTGTTATAGGAAAGGGGCTTGCCGTTCAGTTGCTGAAAATGCCATTGATGTCCGTAGAAGTTCGCCGGTTGGTGGGGGTTTTCGCCATATCGGAGGTCGAAAAGGCGCCGTCCTTGCCATCCCCATGTTTGTCCGTCACTCATCCATCGGGCGATGGTCAGGTCATAGGCGGCGGAGATGGAAAAAGCCGCTGCGGCCGTTTTCCGGCGTTCTTCGAGGATGGAGCCTGCGGGCGACCGTTTCAGGGCGGCTATCAGTCGATCGACGTGATGCACGGAGGGAATCACCAACACCCTAGGATAGTTTTTCGCCGCGCCCCGAATCAGCGTGATGCCGCCGATGTCGATAAGCTCTCGGAGGTCGGCTTCGGGCTTCCCCTGAGCCAGCGCTTCCGAAAACGGATAGAGGTCCACCATCACGGCATCGAAGGGGCGAAGGGCATGTTGTGCGGCGTCTTCCTGATGTTCCGGCAGGGTCGGGTCCATCAGCACGCCGCCCATCACCTGCGGGTGCAGCGTCTTGACCCTTCCACTGAGAATCGCCGGATAGCCGGTGAGTTCTTCCACGCTGTGGGCGGGCACGTCCCGCTCGCGGAGGGCGGTCAGCGTCCCGCCGGTGGAATAGACTTCCACATCTCCCCGCTGGAGCAACGGCGTCAGGCGCTCGAGGACGTCCTTATGATAGAGGCTGATAAGCAGGCGGCGCAACGGCAAAAAGCCATGATCAGACAAAGCGTTCATCGGGAAGGGATGCGTTGCGGTCGGTTCGGATTCGGAAAGACGTGCCGCTCGGCGTGATATGACGAACGCACCAGCGGGCTCGACTCTACGTAGTCAAAATCCAGCTTCTGATAGCCGTAGTCTTGATAGGCCTTGAACTGTTGCGGTGTGACGAACCGTTTGACGGGCAAGTGGCGGGCGGTGGGTTGGAGGTATTGGCCGATGGTCAGGACGTCGAGGGCCACGTCGTTGAGGTCTTCCATCAGTGCATAGACCTCGTCGTCGGTTTCTCCCAGGCCCACCATCAATCCGGATTTGGTTCGGATGCCTGCGTCTTTGATGCGGGCCAGCTCTTCGAGGCTGCGGTAATATTTGGCCTGCGGGCGCACTTTTCGATAGAGCGAGCGCACCGTTTCCATGTTGTGAGAGATCACCTCGGGTCGGGCGTCGATGATGAGTTGAAGGGCTTTCCAGTCGCCTTTGACATCGGGGATGAGGGTTTCGATGGTCACGTGGGGCGTGCGTTCTTTGATGGCATAGACGGTTTCGGCCCAGATGCCCATGCCTTTGTCTTTGAGTTCGTCTCGATTGACGGAGGTGAGCACGCAATGCTTCACGCCCATTAACTCGATGGCTTCGGCCACACGGCGGGGTTCGTCCCGGTCCAGCTCGGTGGGCCGGCCGGTAATCACCGCACAAAAGTTGCAGCTGCGCGTGCAGACGTTGCCCAGAATCATAAAAGTGGCGGTGCCTTCTCCCCAACATTCGCCGATATTGGGGCAATTGCCGCTTCGGCAGATGGTGTGCAGATTATTTTTTTGCACGATTTCGGAGACCCGCCGGAACGAGTCTCCCACAGGCAGTTTCACCTTCAGCCATGGCGGCTTCCGATAGGTGGGGCGGGCCGTTTTCATAGCATCATTCAATTAAAGGTCATATACCAGCAGGCTTAAAAAAAGCACGGCAAAGATTTGTTCATTTTTCACATATGCCATCATGGGCAGCTCGTCGGGAAAGGCCAGGGCATCGACGCCCATGCGCAGCGAGAATCGGGCACCCCAATAGGAGGGAAGGCCGAATTCGAGGGCGGCCTGCCCAAAGAGGCCGGGCATCCACTCGGCCTCGCGCATGCCGTAGGTCCAGGGTGCCCCGCCGGCGATAAACCGCTGGTCGATATGCACCAGCGGGTCGTATCGCTCGATGGCAAACGAGACCTGTTGGGTGGTGGGGTCGTAATGGATGATTTCCAGATAGACGGGAATGAGGACGGCCCCGATCACGCCGCCCTGAAAAACGGATGCCACCTCGATGGCCATCGGATCGTTACGATGGGCGATGACCTGTCGCCGCCCGCCCGTAAGCCCCAACAGCAACACATGGTTGAGCTTACCGTAGGCATAGGGCTGTGTGCGGCGGTCCAGAAACTGATTGGAAATCTTGATTTGCCGCAGGTCTTTGAAGGAAGAGAGGAAAAAACCGGTTGTCAGGTTGTGGTCGTATCGTTTTCGCCAGAAGAGTTCGCCGCCGCCGCCTATGCCTCGGGTGTGGAGCATGCCCTGAAGAAGGAATGTCGTCGGATGCGCCGGTTGGGGCTCTTGCCCGATAAGGGCGGCTGCCCACATGAGCAGTCCTCCGGCTAACATCATCGCCCGTTTCATGGAGAGGATGATTGAACCGCCACAGAAATGTCTTTCCACAGCTGCTCCATGCGGTCGAAGAAGCCGCTTTCCACGGCCTGCGTCACCGCCCACTGTCCGAGGCGAACCATCTTTTCAAAGAGGATGGTGTCGGCATAAACGGCCGGCTCCAGCCAGCCGTATTGGACCAGGCCCCATGCCAGGGAGCCCGTCACCACGGCCATGCCGCCCATGAAAAACAGCGCCCCCGCCAGCCGGTTCATGATGCCCAGCGGCGTGGCATCCAACAGGCGCGTCAACAGCCCCACCAGAAAGTGAAAAAGGATAAGCACGCCGATGAAAACCAACAAGAAAGCAACGCCCCCCTGCCATTTACCCACCGCGCCCCATTGGGCTTTCAACCACAAAGCCACTTCATGATGTAGTTGAACGGCCAGATAAACGCCCAGCACCATGCCCAGCAACGCCAGAGCAGACCCCACGATCCCCACGCGCATTCCTCGAATAAAGCCGATCAGCAAAATCACCATGGCGGCAATATCGAGGAAGTGCAAGTTCATCATTGCTGCTGTTATCGTGCCACGGCACTGGCGCGTTTTTCTCGAATCACGGTGACCTTCACCTGACCGGGATAGGTGAGTTTTTCCTGGATGGTTTCAGAGATTTTATGGGCAATCAACTCGGTCTCGGCATCCGACACTTTCTGGC
>JALVCQ010000052.1 GCA_027009805.1 Bacteroidota bacterium | reverse complement strand
CCAATCCCTCAACCGCCGCTTCTTCACCTTTCACCAGCAAAAGCGTCCTTACGTCGTCCTCAAATGGGCCCAGACCCTCGACGCCGTCATCGGGCGGCCCGACAAACGCCTCCACATAAGCAACAAAACCGTCCGCTATCTCGTCCATAAATGGCGAAGCCGCGAACACGCCATTATGATCACCGACCACACCGCCATCGTCGATCAGGCTCGCCTGACCGTCCGACATTGGCAGGGCTTCCAGCCCATCCGCATCATCCTGCGGACGCAGCCCCGCCACCCCCTGCCCCCCGCCCTCGCCGAAGAGGGCCCCTCGGTGATCCATATTCCCCTTCCAGAAACTCAAACCGCCCCCGCAGGCGTTAGGGAAAACGGACATCCAAAACAAACCACCATCCGCCACATCCTCCGCACCCTTTACGAACGCCGCATTCTGTCGGTGATGGTGGAAGGCGGCGCATCCTTCCTCCAATCGTGGATCGATGCCGATATGTGGGATGAAATCCGCCTCATCACCGCGCCCGCAGCCGCGGGCCAAGGCATTCGCGCCCCGCGCTTTGAAGGCCGCCCCCACCACCAATTCACCCTCGATGGCGATCTTATTTCCATTTTCAAACACCCCAAAAATCGATTTTTATGAAACGAAATATCATTTACAGCCTGCTGTGGCTGTGGATAACGGGCGCCCTGCTTGCCCAGCAAAAAGAACCGCTGTCGTGCATTCAGTTCGACCGTCACACCTTCGACTTCGACACCCTCGAGCAGGGCGAAGGGCTCTATGAATATTCTTTCCGCTTCCGCAATTGCAGCCGGAAGGTGCCGCTGATCATCAAAAACGTAAAGACAAGCTGCGGCTGCACCGTGCCCATCTACACGCAGGAACCCATCCCCCCGGGCGGCGAAGGATTTATCAAGGTGCGCTTCGACCCCAACGGCCGCCGTCCCGGCCGTTTTAGCAAAGCCGTCACCGTCTTTGCCAACACCTCCCCGAGGTTTCACCTCCTCCACGTGCAGGGCTATATCAAGGCAAAGCCGAAAGACCCCGCCGCCGACTTCACCTATTCGGACGGCAGCCTCAAATTCCCCGCTCAGGCCACCTTCGTGGGCAGCGTCCAGAAAAACCGCATCAAAGACGCATTCGTGAAAGTCCTCAACACCGCCGACACCGCCGTCACCCTGTATAGCATCGGCGCCCCGCAATATCTCGAAGCCCAGCTGCCCGTCACCATCCCGCCGGGCCGGCTCGACTCCTTCCTGATTATCTTCCGCCCTGCGATGCAGGAAAACTACGGCATAGTCACCCTGCCCTACACGCTGATTACCGACGACCCCGCCGGCTCCCGAAAAAGCCTTTACGTGATGGCCGACGTCAAAATGGCACCCAATGAAGACCCCCGCAAGGTTTACGAAACCAACCCGCGCATCGAATTGGAAAAACGCCTGCACAGCTTCGGCATGGTGCCGATGGGCGACACCGTCTCCACGCGCATCAAATTCTGGAACAGCGGGAAGGGCGTGTTGCGCATCACCAGCACCCGCTCATCCTGCGGCTGCACGGTCACCCGTCCCCGACAAAACACGCTGATGCCGGGCGACACCTCCTACGTGACCATCCGCTTCGAAGGTCGCGGCGGCGGATATCAGCAACGCAAAGTGTGGATTTATACCAACGACCCCCTTCAACCCGAACTGATGATCCAAATCGACGCCAATGTCCAGCCCAAAAAACGGTAATCCCTGGCTCACGGCCCTGCTCATCCTGCTGCTCGGCGGGTGGGGCCTCACCACGTTCTATTTTTATCAGCGCCTGAAAAAGGTGGACCACCAGTTGGCGACCGTGGTCCTGCGGTCGGACAGCACGCCCACCCGGCCCGTGGTGTGGAACGAGCAAGAGACCGCACCGCCGCTGTCCGCCACCGCCCTCGACCGAATTTTCATCACCGCCAGCCAGAAAGCCGCCCCCTCCGTGGTCTTCATCAAAGGGACGGGCACGGGCCGCCGATACGTCCCGTGGGGGTGGGACTGGTTCTGGGGCGGCGGCTACTATCTCGAAGAAGCCATCGTCAGCTCAGGCTCAGGCGTCATCATCCACCCCAAAGGCTACATCGTCACCAACTATCACGTCGTCAAGAACGCCGAAAACGTGTATGTCATCTTTCCCGACTCGAAAAAGGAATATCCGGCCCACCTCGTCGGCACCGACCCCTCCACTGACATTGCCCTGCTGAAGGTTGAACGGGACAACCTGCCCGCCATCCCGATGGGCAACTCCGACAGCGTCCGCATCGGACAATGGGTGCTGGCCATCGGCAATCCCTTCAACCTGACCTCGTCGGTGACCGCCGGGATCGTCAGCGCCAAAGGGCGGCGCATCGACGTCAACAGCAACTCGCCCTTTTCCATCGAATCGTTCATTCAGACGGATGCCGCCATCAACCCCGGCAACAGCGGAGGAGCATTGGTGGACCTGCACGGAAAGCTGGTGGGTATCAACACGGCCATTCTGTCTAAAACCGGCTCCTACATCGGCTACGGATTCGCCGTGCCCATCAACATCGTGCGAAAGGTGGTGGAAGACCTTATCGAGTTCGGCTTTGTGCAACGGGCATTTATTCCGGCACATTTCAAAGACGTGGATGACGACCTCATCGCACGGCTGGGCGAACCGGTGCAGGGTATCTTCGTCATCAACATCCCGCGCGGCTCACTGGCCGGGCGGGAAGGCCTCCATCAGGGCGATATTATCATTGCCATCGACGGCCACCCCGTGCGCAACCGCGCCGAATTTGACGAGCGGCTGGCCCTGCGCCGACCGGGCGATCGCGTTCCCGTGACGGTGTTACGAAACGGCCAAAAAACCACCCTGACACTGACGCTCACCAACGCCCACGGACAACCCACATTGGCCCGCCCCCTCAAAGCCGTCACCTCGAAAATTCTCGGCGCCCGCATCCGCAAGCCCACGCTGGCCGAACGGGAACGGCTGGGCATTCGCGCGGGCGTGGTCCTCGAAAAAATGAAAAAGGGAAGCTACCTCCGAAATTTGGGCGTGCCCGAAGGCGCCGTCCTGTATGCCATCGACACTCACGTCATCAACGACCCCGAAGAAGTGGACCGGATTCTCAACCGAAAAAGCGGACGCGTCCTCTTTAAGCTCATCTATCCCGACGGAAGCATCCACACCATCAGCGGCTTTCTAATGGACGGGCGTTAATTTCGCCCTATGCGCCTGCTGTTGGTTTCCCACGTCGTCCCTCTGCCCGGCTCTTCGGGACAACAGCGGCGGGTGGCCGATATGGCCGCAGCCCTCTCCGCAGTGTCCGCCGTCGATTTGCTGTTTGTCGGCGAACTTCCCAATGCGGCACGGGCAGAGCTATCTTCCATTTTCCGCAGCGTCTTTGCCACCGGCGCCACCCAGTCCTTTGCCGACCGTCTCAAAGCCCGCCTCAAAGGCCGGCGGCACGGTCTGCGCCCCTCCATCTATCAGCTGCCCGCACAGGTCAGCCAATGGACACCACCCACCCCCGCCTTCTGGGCCCAATATGACGCCGTCGTATTTGAATATATGCACTATGCGCCCGTGGCCCGGGCATTACCCGTGCGCACCATCTGCGACACCCACAACATCCTCTCCCGTGCGCCGATGCCGTCGCTGTGGCCCGAACGGCTGCGCCGACGGCGGGCGTTCCGATATGAAAGAAAAGCCTGGCAAGCCTTCGACGCCCTCATTGCCATCAACCGGGCGGAACAACAGATGATGGCAAAGCACGTCGGGCAGCGGCCCGTATGGTATTGCCCGCCGGGGCTCGACGTCGAACATTGGCCTTACCGATGGAAGGGCCCCAAGACGCCCCCGCGCTTGCTTTACTACGGCAGCCTCTCCGCCCGTAATCAACAGCATATCCGCTTCCTCATCACCCTTATGCCGGCGCTTCGCACGGCCTTTCCAGACATCGAACTGCACCTGATCGGAAAAGGAACCGACACCCTCCACACCCCCGACCGCGGCATCATCGGACACGGTTTCCTGCCCGTTTCTCAAATGCAACGCCAAACAGCCGGCATGACGCTGGCCCTTCTGCCATGGGAAGGACGCTACGGCTTCCGGCTTCGGGCCCTCGAACTGGCCGCCCTCGGCGTGCCCATTGCCGCATCGCCTGATGCCTTCTGGGGCATGGAATGGACAAAAGACCGCCATTACATCGCCATGCCGGATATGAAGGCGCCGGAAGAATGGGTCCGCCGGCTGCGCCACCTGCTCGCCCATCCCGAACGGCTCTCCGCCGTAAGCACGCAGGCCCGTGCACTTGTCACAAAGCATTACACCCAGGAACAAACCTACGCCCGCCTGACTCGCACTATCCACCGATGGTTGCAAGCATCCAGCCCCGCCTCGCGTCCGTGATGCGTTTTATGCCT
>JALVCQ010000051.1 GCA_027009805.1 Bacteroidota bacterium | reverse complement strand
GGGGGGCGCAGGGTGTGGGGTGGGGTGGGATGGTGGGCGGGCCGAGGCGGACAGCCGAGCCCGCAGGGGCCCGACCCCGAGCCGTGGCGAGGGGGCACGCCCAAGAAGAAAAAAGCGGCCCCGCCAGGACTCGAACCTGGATCAAGAGTTTAGGAAACTCCTATTCTATCCCTTGAACTACGGGGCCGGTGGGGCATCAGGCCCGCTTGCGGCGGGGCAAATATTCTTCTTTTCGGGGCAACGTGCCGAAGACGGCATCCCACAGGGGGGAGGAGACGCCGAAGATCAGGTCGGGGTATTTGTAGTGATGCAGGTGATGGAGGCGCCAGAGCCATGCCAGGCGGGCCGGCGGGCGGAAGAGGTGCATGGCGTAGTGCATGGAGGCATAGAGGAGATAGCCGATGATGAAGCCCGGGAGGAAAGCAAAGACACGGGCGCCCATCAGGGCCCGAAACATGAAGAAGAAAAACGCCGCCAGCAGGATGCTGGGCACGGGCGGCATGATGAGGCGCTCTTTGTCGCGGGGATATTCGTGATGGACGCCGTGCAGGAGGTAAACGATCCGTTTGGCCCGCGGCGAGCGCGCCGGAAAGTGAAACAGGTGGCGATGGATCAGATACTCGGCGAGCGTCCAGCTGAACATGCCGGCGAGGAACCAGCCCGCCAGGGCCGCCCATGAAGGATTGACGGTGGTATGATAGTGATACAACAGCACGGCGCTGAGCGGGATGTAGATGCTCATGATGATGGCGGGATGCGTGCGCGTGAGCGCTTCCAGGACGGGGTTTTCGAAGAGTCGGGCTTTGCCTCTTCCTTTGGGAGTGGTCATGGCAGGATGATTTTGCTCATTCCTGATAACCGTCCGTCGGCCTATTGCGTTCCGAGCAAGAACTCAAAGACGAGGCGGCCGCCCAGATGGCCCTGATAGACCAGTGCGGCGACGCCCACTGCAAACAACAACACGAAGACGGCCCGCATGCCGCGGCGCGGCGGCTTCCAGAATGCCCAGATGAAAAGCAGCAGGAAAAAGCCTGTCAGTACTTTGGCCAGCGTCTCATGCTGTTCGAGGACGTTGTGGGCCAGGGCGCTTTTTTCGAGGGTTTCTTCGACCAGTTCTTCGTCGTGTTCGCCGCTGATGATGGCGGCAATGCCGGCCAGAGTGCCCAGGCCGTGCAGCCACAAGGCCGTTTCCCAGTAAAAGAAATCGTCCCGCCAGGCATACAGCAAGTAAAAGAGCAGCGCCCCCATCCACAACGCGATGGGGAAGTGCACGATGAGCGGATGAATAAATTCGATATTCATGGTTTACACGTTAAAATATTCGGGTTCGTTTCCGGATTTCCATTTGATGTTGCATCCGATGGATGGATGTTGCGGTTCGACGATGCGGCCTTCGAGGAGGGCGTCGAGGGCCCGCCGGAGGTCTTCTCCGGTAACGGGCTGGTTGTTGCCGGGGGTGGATGCGTCGAAGCGGCCGCGATAGACGCATCGGAGGTCGGCGTCGAAGACGTCAAAGTCGGGCGTGCACATGGCCCGATAGGCTTTGGCGACCTGCTGGGTTTCGTCGTAAAGGTAAGGGAACGGGAAGCCCTTTTCCCGGGCCCACCGGGCCATCTTGTCGGGGGCGTCTTCGGGATAGTTGTCCACGTCATTGCTGTTGACGGCGATGAAGGCAATGCCCCTGGGGATATATTCCCGGGCGACCTCCACGAGTTTATCGATGATATGTTTCACATAAGGGCAATGATTACACATAAACACCACGACCGTGCCCTTTTCGCCTTTGAGCTCGTCAAGTGTGCGGGTTTTGCCGGTCAGCGGCTCGGGCAGCGCAAAGTCAGGTGCTTTGAAACCGAGCGGGATAGCAAGTGTGTGAACAGCGACCATCGGCGGCGTTTTTTTCCAATTACACAAAGTTATGGATTCTCCCGAAGAGGAAGGACGCTTTTTATCGGAAGGAAGCCGAAAAATTGACCATGGGCAAAAAGGGATAGAGGCTGACCTGTTTGAGCACGGTCTCTTCGCTTCCGTCGGGGAGGTATTTGGTGTCGATATAGAGGAAGAAGGGATTGAATCGGTTGTAGGCGTTGTAGGCGCCGATGGTCCACGTAGTGGTCCATGGCCCCTTTTTTCGGATGAAATGAAGGGCGAGGTCGAGGCGATGATAGGCGGGCATTCGGAAGTTATTACGTTCGGGGACGTATTCCACTTCGGAGAGGTAGTGAATGATGGCATTCATTCCTTCGTCATCCCAATAGGAAGGATCGACGGCGTAATATCGGGCGCGCGGAAGGGTGACCCAGAATCCCGACATATAGGTCCACGTGGCGCCGATGTCGATGGTTCGCCGCGCGCCTTTATGTTCTTTTTGCCAGAGGGTATAGTTGGCAACCATGGAAAGGTTGTGTCGGCGGTCGTATTTGTAAGGGAAGGGTTTGCCGAAGTTGATGTCCTCATATTGTCGGAAGGCCCAGCTGAGGGTATAGCTCAGCCATCCGGACAGTCGGCCTTCTTCTTTTTTCACCATGGCTTCGAGGCCGTAGGCCCATCCTTTTCCGGAGGAGACCAGTTCTTCCCATGCGGCCCGGTTTCCGATGAAGGAAGCACCGTCCCGATAGTCGATGACGTGGTCCATGCGCTTATAGTATCCTTCAAGCGTAAAGTCGAGGGATTTCCACCCATACGCCAGACCGGCGGCTATTTGATCGCCGATCTGGGGCGGGACGCGATCGGTGGCGGGCACCCAGAGGTCGGTGGGCAGTCCGATGGTGGGATTGGTGAGCAGGTGGAGAAATTGGGCCATGCGGGAATAGGAAACTTTGGCGGCGAGGTCTTCGGTGAGGAGGTAGCGCACCGACAGGCGGGGTTCGATGGAAGGATACCACCGGTCTCGGACGGTAAAGAGGGCGGTCCGCAGGCCGAAGTTTCCATTGAGTCGGGGGCCCCACTTCCACTCATCTTCCAGATAGAAGGCGCCTTCGGCGGCGGGGATGGCCGACTGGCCGATGGTGGTGTCGAGGTCGAAGCCGCCGGTAATGCGGGCTTGAATCACATTCACGCCCGGCTCGAAATGATGATGCGTAATGCCGAGGCCGCCGCGAAGGGTGTGTGATTTATTCAGGAAATATTCCACATCGTAGGTCCCGCCCACGTCTCGGATGTGCGAGATAAAGTCATATAGGAACCGCAGCGAGTCGGGCGGCGGCACCCGACTGAAAGCTTCCAACTCCACGCCCACGTTAAAGCGATAGCGCGTATAAAAGAGGGTGGCATTGGAAAAGATGTCGTCGCGCCAGACATGGTTCCAGCGGAGCGACTGGGTGATGTTGCCCCACCGGAGGTTGGCTTTCTGGCGCCCCTCCTGATAAGGGTCGCGGTAGCGATATCGCAGGTAGGCGTTGTCGTCGCCGAAATAGGTGCTCAGATATATTCGATCCCGGTCGGAGAACCGGTGGTGGATTTTGGCGTTCCAGTCGGTGAAATAGTAGCCGAAATAGCCGGAGCCGTCGTTATCAATGCTGCTCATCCACTGAATAAAGGGTCTCAGGAGAATGTCGATGTAGGTTCGGCGCCCGGAAATCATGACAGCGGTTTTTCCCTTCTGGATGGGCCCTTCGACGAGGAGTCGGCTGGACACGAGTCCGATGGAGGCGTCGCCCCGCCAGCGTTGATTGTTGCCTTCCTTCATGCGGATGTCGAGCACGGAGCTGAGGCGTCCGCCGTATCGGGCGGGGAAACCGCCTTTGATGAGTTCGAAATGCTGGATGGCGTCGGCGTTAAAGACGGAAAACATGCCGAAGAGGTGGTTGACGTTATAGACGGTGACGCCGTCGAGGATGATGAGGTTCTGGTCGGGGCTTCCGCCGCGAACGTGAAATCCGGAAGAGGCTTCCGAACCCGCCTGCACACCCGGCAACAGCTGGACCACCCGCAGGGGGTCCCGTTCGCCCAGCAAGGTGGGCAGTTTGCTGAGCCGCCGGGGCGAGATGGTGTGGCTGCTCATCTGGATGGTCTCGGCGGGACGCTTACGGCGCCGTCCGACCACCGTCACTTCTTCGAGCTCGAGCTGGCCGCGGAGACGAACGTTCCAGCGGACGTTTTTAGTGAGACTAAACGTGCGTTCGACCGGGTCATAGCCCACAAAAGAAACCCGCAACGTGTGCCGCCCCGGCGGTAGGCGCAGGCTGAAAAAGCCGTATTTATTGGTGCTGGTGCCCTGCCATGTGGCCGTATCATAGACGTTGGCGCCGATAAGCGGCTCGCCGCTGGCGGCATCGGTCACCACACCCGAAATCACATAGCCACCCGACTGCGCACGGACCACCGTCAGCATGCCCCATATCGAGAAGAAAACGATAATGCGTTTCATGCGTGAAAAGTAAGTTATTTATGGTAGTCGGACGATGGGGATGGAAACCGCCCGTTGATTGCCCAG
>JALVCQ010000050.1 GCA_027009805.1 Bacteroidota bacterium | reverse complement strand
CGAAGATCGGAAAGTCCCTGAGGCGGTCGGTCGGGCCGTTCCGCAAATTGCGGCGCTGGTGGAAGCCGTCGTGGAGAAGATGCAGGCGGGCGGGCGGCTGTTTTATCTGGGGTCGGGGACGGCGGGACGGCTGGGCATCGTGGATGCCAGCGAATGCCCGCCCACTTTCGGCGTGCCGCACCATCGGGTGGTGGGGCTGATTGCCGGGGGCGACGCCGCCATTCGGAAAGCGCAGGAGTTTGCCGAAGACGACGTCCATCAGGGATGGAAAGACCTGCAAGCGCACAGCGTTTCCGCCGCCGACGTGGTGGTGGGCATTTCGGCGTCGGGGACCACACCCTACACCGTAGGCGCCCTCCAGCATTGCCAGGCCCATGGTATCATCACGGGTTGCATCACCAGCAATCCGGACACGCCGCTGGCCGCCTTCGCCGATTATCCCATCGAAGTCATCACCGGCCCGGAGTTCGTCACCGGCAGCACGCGCCTCAAAGCCGGCACCGCCCAGAAACTGGTCTTGAACATGATCAGCACGGCCACCATGATCCGACTGGGGCGTGTGCAAGACAATAAGATGGTGGACATGCAGCTGACCAATCAGAAGCTGATCCGGCGGGCGGTGCGGCTGATCACCGCGCTCTACCCGCAGGTGTCGCCCGACGAAGCCCAAAAGCTGGTCCGCCGCACAGGAAGCGTCCGGAAAACGTTAGAATACTTAAAACAACACCTATCCGCTCCGTCCTCGTCACGATAAGAAGCAGACAGCATGCACTACCTTACGCCTTATCAGGGATGGCTTCGGTTTTATGATACGTATGCCGACAAGCGCAGCCCTTTTTACCGCAAAGCCTCACAAGAATATCACACGATATACAACTATCTGATTCATCCCGAGTGGGATGATATGGGGTCGGAGACGCTTTACGTCAAAATTTTATACGCCGACTATCGAAAAGGGCGTGCCGTGCTTGAATTGATCGGCGAATGGAACGACTGCATCACCAACGACATCCACTATCTCAAGCGTGAGGTGGTTGATCCGCTGTTGCGTCAGGGCATCCGCCGCTTTGTGTTGATCGGCGAGAATGTGCTGAACTACCATTATGAGGAGCCCTACTATTTTGAAGAATGGCGGGAAGAGCTTGAAGACGGCTGGATTATGGCCGTTAATTTCCAGCCGCACGTAATTCGGGAGTTTATCCAGCACGGGCTGGACCGCTTTTTCTTTTTCAATGAAGCCTTAAATAACCTTTCGTGGCGGACGCTTCATCCCGACGATTTGTTTGGCTATCTGGAAGGGCTTTTGCCGCGTCGGCTGGCGCGGGGCGCCGTCAGCGGTCTTCCGCCTCGGCCGTAACCCAGCGAAGGCCGGGCAGCCCCCACCGCATCCACGGATGTGAGCTGTATTGAAACTCGAAGACGTCCCCCGCCCATCGAGATGATATAGCATCCCAGATATCCCGGTGGACGCCGCCGTCAGGCAGGGGGCGTTCATAAAACCGCACCTGCACACTGTCGGAGGAAGTGCGGGCAATCATCACCAGATAGGGCCGGCGCTCAAGCAGGCGCTGCGGGTCGGCCCCGGGAAGACGCTGGTAAAAGGTCACGCGACTGGTCTGCATTAAAAACGCCTTCACGGACTCCTCGGGAACGGTGTCGATAGCACGGCCCCGTCCATCCATCAGTTGCGGCATGCCGTCACGGACGAGGACGGCAAACGACTTGTCGGGCTCGGTGAGATAGGTCATCCCAACGAAGGTGAGGGTCGTTACATCAAAAGGAATCAGCCGCAAAGTGCGCCATTCCTTTGCATCGGCAAAGAAGCGGACGCTCAGATAGCCGTGAAACCCGGGCAGGTGCATAATATAGGGCTCGTAGTCGAGCGACTTGACCGACACATAGGTGCCCAGGTTGTCGGGCGTGGCACCGCCCACCTGATACTTTTTCAGCAAGCGTCCTTCGGCGTCATAGACTTCCACGCCCACCGACCCGACCGTCATCAGGCGGATGACATTGTCCCGCGCCGCCTTCGGGACGGGTGTTTTGACTTCCCACCGTTTCAGGGCGTCGAGCATAAAATTGACCTTCCACGTGTCGGCGATATACTGACTATCCACCAGCCATCCGCGGGAGGTGCGGGACAGCGTGACCGAACGGCCTGTTTTGTCGGTCAGGACAACCCGGGCAACGGCGGCGGTGTCTTCAATCTGATAGTGGACATCGACGTCGCCGATGGTGGAAGGCGTTTTCTTCTTTTGGATGAGCCACCACGCCAGAAACATCACCAGCACGGCGGCGATGCCGGTCATCAGCTTGCGGAGGATATATTTTCGGTTCATAGGCGTTTCTGTTTTCGGCGGCGCCATGCCAGCCACAACAGCGGCAAGAGCAACAACAGCAGCGGCCCCACCATGTTGCCCACCTTCCAGAGGTTTTTGCTTTCTTTCACCTTCTCTTTATCGAGCAGGCGGATGGGCTGCCGGCGGTTGCGCAGCTGGAGCAGGTCGTCATTGCCGAGGAGATACTCGATGGCGTTCAGGATGAAGTCTTTGTTGCCGAAGGTCTGGTTGGTGTAGCGGTCGAAGCCGAGCGGGAGGGCCTGTCCGGTGGAGCCGTGGACCTGATTTCGGATGACGTCGCCGTCGGCCACCACGATCATGCGGTTGTGGTCTATGTCCCATTGGGGCCGGCCATATTCGCCGCCGGCGATGGTGGCGGGGTCGAGGCGATTTCGATAGAGGGAATGAAAGGGCCCTTCCAGCAGCACGGCCAGCAGTTGCGGCCCGGCGCGGAATTGAGACTCGTCGATGCCGGTGCGAAACTCTTCGAGGCCCACCCGCACCGGATGCGGCAGCACCCGCGTGGCCCGGCTGCTGATCAGCAGCGGCGTCTTGCGCACAGCCGTGTCGCCCACCAGCGTGATGTTGCTCGTAAAACGGAAAAGCACCGGATTGATGTTCTTCACAATGGGATGCTCGGACAGTGGAATGGCCACCGGAAAATAGGGCCACGGCATAAAGTCCTGCTGCGGACGGCCCATCACATTGCTCAGGATGGGGATCACGTGCGAGTTGAGGTCCTGCACCAGCACGAGGTTCAGGCGGACGCCGAAGTTGAAGAGGAGGTCCCGAATGTTGAGCGGATAGTCCACGGTGACGAAGGCGGCCCTGTTTTTAAGGCTGTCCATCGAAGCCGCCAGCGGATCGACCAGCCAGAGGAGCCGGCCGCCCTTCATCACAAATTGATCGAGCTTATATTTTTCCAGATCGGAAAAGCGACGGGTGGGCTTTGCCACCACAGCCACGTCGTAGTTGTCGAGTTTGCCCACCTTATAGCGCGGGAGGTTGACTTCCCACACCTCGTAATATCGACTGAGGGTCCTTTTGACGTCGGCCACCGGAGCACCGGTCAGCTCGCCGTGGCCGGTGATAAAGGCGATGCGGGGTTTTCTCTTCAAGGTCAGCTTGGCAATGGCGTTGGTGAACTTGTATTCGAGGTTGACGATGGAGAGATGAATCACTTCCAGCGGCGGCATGCCGATGCGCTGGTCGAGCAGCGGCACGGGAAACTCGCGCCCTTTGTAATGGACGATGGCACCGGGGATGACCACTTTCTGGATGAGGCGGTCTTCTTCTTTGACTTCGAGATTGATGGGATCGAGGCCCCGGGCGGCAAGGTTGCGGATGATCTCTTCCCGCTGCTTATCGGTGATATCGCCGGCAAACGGATCCTGAAATTCGTATTGAATCAACTCGGGCTGATAGGCCCGCAGGTTGTCGAGGAACTCACGCGTGGCCTGTTGGAGCTTTCGAAAGCCGGCGGGCAGGTCTTTACCTTCAAGATAGACTTTAACGAACACGACGTCGTCGAGGTTCTTCACGGTGCGCCGTGTGATGTCGTTAAGGGTATATCGTTTGTCGGCGGTGAGGTCGAGCCGGAAAAAGTAGTAGCGGGAGACGGCATTGACGGCTATCAGGATGAGCAGCAACGCGCCCAGCTGGAAATATCGGATATTGCGGTATTTTCGGGCGATAGACATGGGTTACTGCCATTTTCTTTTTTCGACGGCCAGCAAAGCGGCTTCCATGAAAAAGACCGTCAGGGAAAGGAAATAGACCACGTCCCGGCTGTCGATGATGCCGCGGCCCAGCGACGTAAAATGGGACTGCATGCCGGCATATTCGAGGACGGTGTCGAGGGCGGAAAAGGTCGTAAAAGCACGCAACCAATCAAAGAGCGCATAAAAGACGAAAATGATAAGGGCGGCCCACACAAACGCCACAATCTGATTGACCGACAGGGCACTGGCAAAGATGCCGACGGCCAGATAGGCCATCACCAGAAACATCAGGCCCAGATAGGCGCCCACAATGCCGGCCACATCCACGTTACCGGTGGGATAAGCCAGCCAATAGATCGAAACGGCGTAGAGCAAGGTGGGCAGGAT
>JALVCQ010000049.1 GCA_027009805.1 Bacteroidota bacterium | reverse complement strand
CCTCCTCGGGCGTGATGATGTCGTTGCGTCCCCAGATGAGGCAAACGGGCTTCTGGATGGTGGTGATGGCGTCCCGAAGGTTTTCCTTCATTGCCGAGCGGGCCATCGAGAGGATTTTGAGAACTTTACTGTTGTCATTAACCGTCTCATACACTTCTTCCACCAGCTCCGGCGTGGCCACGGAGGGGTCGTAAAACGTCATTTCCACCCGCGATTTGATAAATTCATAATCGCCGCGCCGCACGTAAGACGAGCCCATCGTGTTTTCATACAGGCCGGAGCTGCCCGTGAGCACCAGCGCCCGCACGTTCTCGGGATGTTCCAGCACGTGATAAAGGGCCACGTGGCCGCCCAGCGAATTGCCGATGAGCACCGCCGGCGGGTATTTTCGAAACTTGATAAACTCGGCGACAAACTCGCTCAGCCCGCCCACGGTGGTTTTCTCCTTCGGCAGATGATAAATCGGAAGCAAGGGGATGACAACCTTATAGTTCTTCGAGAACACACGCAGCACCTCTTTCCAGTTGCTGAGCGTCCCGAAGAGGCCGTGAAGCAGCAGCAGCACTTCACCTTCGCCCTCTTCTATATACTGAAACCCGCCCTCGCTTTTGACGTATGGAACGGAAAGATCTTTTGACATAGCACGTGGTGTGTTGCGCTCACTCATTCAAGGCAAAGATAATACTCTAAATCATTGAAGGGAAGACTTTCCCAATTGATCGGCACGATACCATAAATTTTTGAGGCAATTCATGAAATAGTTCAACGACCATGGTGCGGGGTTCGGCTGGTGTAAAAACATGCGATGCCGGTAGGGGGGCTGTTTTTCAAGCCAGTCGGTCCATGCCGCCCGCCCGCGCAGAACCATCCACAGGTTGCGCAGAAAGCCCCGCCGCTCTTGCAGGCGCCCCCACAAGAAGGGAAGTGAAAAAAGCAATGCCAGGCTGAGGCCTGCGTTGAAAAGCCGTTGCGGAGCCCGGGACGTCATCGGCAGCGATACGTCGAGCGACATATACCGCCCGTGGTTGATGTGCAGGTCGCTCCCGATGAGAAACCGGCTGGCCGTCGGGATGATCTTAAAGGAAAGCCGGCCCGATTGAAGTTGCATCATAAAATCGAACACCCGGTCCAGCGAGATGTCTTCTTGAAAGAAAACGATCTCGTTGGCCTTGTGAATATGGACGGCATCCTCGAGGCGATCGGGCGGGCCCAGATAGTGTTCGTCTTCGCCCGGCTGGTCCCATAAATAGCCTGCCAGCCGATGCGGCACGCGGTTACGCCGATAAATTTCTTGCAGGAGGGCGGCATGTTCGGGCCGGCCTACCCAGATGACCCGGCGAAGCGGCTCTTTATAAAAAGACCAGTCTCCTTTCCGGAAGCGATGCCATACCGCTCGGGTCAGGACGGCCAGCGGCAAGACCACCAGCGGGCTGAGCAACACCACCGCCCGGGAATACCGGTATTGTTCGGGCAGAACAGCATAAAAAAGCAATACGATCACCGCACCGAGGGCCGTGCTCCGCAGCAATTTCAAAGGCGTGTAGGGATAGCGGTCGGCCCGACTGATCCAGAAAGCCGCCGCCCACAGCAGCCCATAAGCGGGCACCAACCAGCGGAGCACCTCCGGCTGATAAACCGCACTTCCGTAGTGCCATTGCGCCCAGCCCCACGACAGGCCGGCAATTCCCGCCGTGAAAATCACAAAGTCCAGCAGCGGCATCGCCACCTGCGACAGCAGATATTTCCCCATCGCCCAGACGGCATGAAAAATGATGGCCGCCTTTAACATCCATGTGAAAAAGCGCGCCTTTTGCGGCGAGTAGTGTTTTTTGACAAACAAGATCATCGCCCGATAGAAAAGGGCGAGGTAGTTGAGCCGCCCTTTGCGGGTGCTTTCGCCCTTATAGTGGATGATCTGGGTGTGGGGGTAATAGTAGTTTTTATATCCCGCTTGAAGGATGCGATAGGAGAGGTCGATGTCGTCGCCGTACATGAAAAAGGCCTCTTCGAGCAGGCCGATCCGATCGAGCACCGACTTGCGGATCAGCATGTAAGCGCCGGAGAGGACTTCCACTTCGTGGACTTCCTCGGGGTCGAGATAGGTCAGGTGATAACGACCGAAGGTGCGCGAATGCGGAAAGAGCCTCGCCAGCCCGAACAGCTTATAGAAAGCCACCGTCGGCGAGGGAAACGACCGTTTCGACTCGGGCCAATAGCGCCCTTTGCCGTCGATCATCTTCACGCCCAGCGCCCCGGCGTCGGCGTGTTCATCCATGAAACGGACGGTCTTGACAAAGGTGTCGGGCTGCACCACCGTGTCGGGGTTCAGCAGCAGGATGTATTCCCCGCGGGCCCGCCGGATGGCCCGATTGTTGGCCTTCTGAAAGCCTTCGTTCGTGGCATTTTCAATTAAATGAGCCTCCGGAAAATGCTTTTTGACCATCGGCACCGTCCCATCCACGCTGGCATTGTCCACCACCCACACTTCCGCGCATCCCTTGCCATACACCTTTTCCAGCGCTTCGATGGCGTCGTAGGTGGAGCGCAGACATTGCTCTAAGAAATACCGCACGTTGTAGGTGACGATGATCACCGAGAGCTTGACGGGATGGGCATTCATTTACGACTCGATTGGGTAGGGGATGCGGCTTTTTAACGCTAAGGATAGGGTCATTTCGTCGGCATATTCCAGATCGAGGTGATAGTTGAGCCCGCGGGAGAGGGTGGTGACCATGGGCAGGCGGTCGAGCGTCCGCCGCATCTGTTGGATGATGTATTCGATGGTGAGCGCTTCGTTGTCGGTGGGGCTGAGGGCAAAGATGAGCTCCTGGACCTGTTCTTCCTGGACCCGCCGGATCAGGTCGGCGATGTGGAGGTCGTGCGGCCCCACACCTTCCATCGGAGCAATGACACCCCCCAGCACGTGGTAACGCCCCTGAAACAGGCCGGTCTCTTCGATAAACATAATGTCGTAAAACGACTTCACCACACACAGCTGATGCACTTCCCGCCGGGGGTCCGCACAAATGTCGCATTCGGGCCCGTCGGCAATGTTGTGACACCGGCGGCAATAGCGTGTCTGTTGCACCAGATCGATGAGCGCCTGGCCGATCTTTTCGCCCACGTGCGGGTCTTGCCGAAGTAAAAACTGCACGATCCGCATGGCACTTTTCCGGCCCACGCCCGGCAGTCGGCTCAGGTTCTCTACGGCCTTCTCAATCAGTCTGGATGAGTATTTCATAACGGCCAAACGCCTTCGGCTTTGCTACCTTCGTGCCGGCTCTTTTTCAGGGCGGCAAATTACGAAAGTATGTCTTCACTGGTGGCCATGGGCGTCCTCGGCGCTTACTTTCTGTTGCTGTGGGGCATCGCCCGCATTTTTCGCAAAGAAAGCTCTAATGAAGCCTACTTTCTGGGCAGCCGCCGCTCGCCGTGGTGGGCCGTGGCTTTCGGCATGATCGGCACCAGCCTTTCGGGCATCACCTTTATCTCCGTGCCCGGCTGGGTGCGCGACACGCAATTCACCTACTACATGATGGCCCTCGGCTATATCCCCGGCTACTGGCTCATCGCCGGTGTGCTCATCCCGCTGTATTATCGGCTGGGGGCACCGTCGATTTATGCTTTTCTCGACAGGTTCGCCGGCGTTTACACCCGCCGCACGGGCGCCTTTTTCTTTCTTGCCTCTCGGGTGGTGGGCGCCTCCCTGCGCCTTTTCCTGGCCGCAGCCGTGCTGCATCTCTTCATTGGAAAGTCTTGGGGTCTCTCCATCGAGCTGATGACGGCCGTTACCCTTGCCGTTATCTGGCTCTATACCTTCCGAAGCGGCATCCGGGCCGTGGTGTGGACCGACGTCGTCCAGACCGTCTTCCTGCTCGTCGCACTGGTGGGCACCATCGCCTTTCTCTGGCATTTCCTCGACGACGGCCACCTCTGGCAACGCCTCTGGAACAGTCCCTACACCCGCATCTGGAACGGCGACCCCGCGTCGCCCCGTTTCGGCTTGAAACTTTTTCTCTCCGGCATGTTCATCGCCCTCGTGATGACCGGCCTCGATCAGGACATGATGCAAAAGAACCTCTCCTGTCGCACGGCGGCCGAGTCGCAACGCAACGTGCGGGTGTTCGCCGTCCTGCTGGCCGTCATCAACTTCGTCTTTCTGGTGCTGGGCGCCTTGCTGCTGATGTATGCCGAGCGCCTGGGCGCGGCGCTGCCCGAGCGGAGCGACTACATCTACCCGCTGCTGGCCCGAGACCACATGCCGCTGATGCTCGGCATCTTTTTCTTTGTAGGCCTCATTGCCGCCGCCCTTTCCAGTGCCGACTCGGCCATCACCGCCCTCACCACCGCCTTCATCAACGACTTCCTCCCGCCCCGATGGCATCAGCGGAAAAAGCGCTATCTGGTGCAACTGGGCTTCTCAATGCTGATATTTTTCCTTGTGGCGGCCTGGGCGCGGATGCATGACGAAGCCGTCATCGCCACCCTCTTCAAGTGGGCCGGCTATACCTATGGCCCCCTGCTGGGCCTCTTTGCCTACGGC
>JALVCQ010000048.1 GCA_027009805.1 Bacteroidota bacterium | reverse complement strand
GGGTCCTCGTGCGGCTTTTTCGGCGGATGTGCGTTCCGGCTGTGCGCCGCTGGCGGTGCGGCTTCGGGATCGTTCGGTGGCGGGGGACGGGGAGGTCATTTCCCGCTGGTGGCGGGTGGGGGATACGGTGTTGCGTGGTGATTCGGTGTTTGGGTATGTGCTGGGTGCGTCGGGCGTGTATGCGGGCGGTTTGGTGGTGATGGACAGCCACGGCTGTCGGGACACGGTGGTATATGCGGACTATTTTCGGGTGCATCCTTCGCCGCGAGCGTCATTTGAGGCGGTCCCGTCGCTGGCGGTGTGGCCGCGCCGTCGGATCTGGTTTTACAATGGGAGCGAGGGTGTGGACTCCGCCACAGCCTTCTCCGTATGGAATTTTGATGATCCGGCGTTGCCGGGTGGCGGCTGGGACACCGCGTGGGACACGCATCACCTGTATGATGACAGCGGGTCGTTCCGCGTGGGTTTGTGGGTTTGGAACCGCTGGGGGTGCGCGGACAGCGCCTTCCGGACGGTGTGGATTGTTCCGGGTTTGCAGGTGTATGCCCCGAACGCCTTCTCTCCGAACGGCGACGGGGTAAACGATCGCTTTCGGGTGTCGGCCTCGGGCTTTTCGGCGTTTCGCCTGCTGATATACAACCGGTGGGGGCAACTTATCTACGAGAGCACGGACTACGCCGCGCACGGCTGGGACGGCATGGTGGACGGGATACCGGCGCCGGCGGGCGTGTATATGTGGGAGGTGCTGGTGCTGGACCGTGAAGGCAAACAGCATCAGGTGTCGGGGATGGTGCATCTGGTGCGGTGATTTCCCTCCGCCCCCTGAGCTTTCCCCCTTCCGCTCAGCCAGCGGGGTATGCAGGGGCGCAGCGCCGCTGCGCCCCTACAATGGTTTTGCCGCATCAGGCCGAGAAACAAGGCCGCCCCCTGCATATCCTCTCCTCCGCTCCCTGCCCCCCCTTTCCGCTCCCTGAGCGTAGTCGAAGGGTGCGGCCGTTTATTTGGGTAGGGGCGACGCATGCGTCGCCCCCCTTAAAAATGCATCACGTCCTAATTGTTTCACATCATTCCCCCGCGTGGCTTCGACTTCGCTCGGCCGGCGGGGAATGGTAGGGGCACGGCATGCCGTGCCCCTACGAAACGGATGTCCCTGCGGGCCATGTTGGCCATTCATTGGATGGTAGGGGCGAAACATGTTTCGCCCCTACATGCCATGCCCCGACGAAACGGACGTTCATGCGGACCGCCTACACGCAGGGGCGACCGGCCGGTCGCCCCTACGTGGTTTTTCGCCATCCTATCGCATCGACCGGGTATTTTGTCAGGGACGGGCATGTGGTAGGGGCGCAGCACTGCTGCGCCCCCTGATTATTCGTCGGTGCCCAGCCGTTCGATAATCTCGGAATAATGCGGCCCGTCCGTCGCCAGCAACCCCCGGATGCGCCGCGTGGCTGCCCGAACCGAACGGTATTGATCCAGATGCGTCGGCACTGCCGTCAGATACAGATACACCAGTTCGTTCAGCCAGGGCGCTTCCCGACTGATGATGGCGCTGTCTTTCTCGGCGAGGCGTTGCAGATGGCGCGTAAACGCACCATACAGCGCCACGTGATAGGTGGTGGTGCGGCTCAGCAGGATGCGCCGCCACCACGGCAGCGTGACCCCCGTGGTGTCTTTCATCACCAGCCGAAGTTTGGAAAAGGGATGCACCACTGTGTCCGCCATGGCCAGCCGCAGGGCCGCATCCGGGTCGTCTTTGCCCAACTGTCCCAGCGCCATCGTCCGGAAGGCCAGGACGGGATGCGTCAGGAACACCTCGCGCAAAGCCGCTTTTGAGACCATCTTGCACGCCGCCTCGTCTTCCTGCCCGGCTTCCCGACAATAGCGCAACAAAAAGCGGAACGCCGAAGGATAGCTGCGTTCGGGCGTGCTCATCCGATACAGTTTTTGCGCGGCGGGCACTAAAAAGCCCAGCGCCGGCGGCAGCGTGTCCATGCTGCGGTTGATGACCCGAAAGGAAAGCGCCTGCACCGCGGGCGTTTGTGTCGGAAGCGCCCGGGCGATGGGCATCACGTCGGGAAAGGTGTCGAGCCGCTTCGGAAGGCTTTGCGCCAGAAAATAGCGGTCTTCATAACGGCTGCATTCCAGAAATCGTCGCACGGCCATCTCGGTCGGCAGCGTCTCTTCCAGATCCATCAGCCACGGCCGTCCGCTGTTGAAGATAAACCACCGCACCGGCCCGGCGAAGGTGTAGGTCATGGTGTCCCGGCCGCTTTCGGTCCAGAAAGTGTCGGTAACGGTTTGGTCGGCATATTTAATCTGAATGGGGATGGGCAGGTGAAGCGCCGGTGCTTTGGCCGCGATGCGCAGATAAGGTGTGTCGCCGTCGTGATAGCTGACCTGATAGCCGGCCACCACCTCGTCCAGAAAGAGTTGATAGACCAGCCATTCGAGGTCGCGGCCGGTGGTGGTTTCCAGTGCGCTGATGAAGTCGTGAAGCGAGGCGTTGTTCCACTTGCGGGTGTCGAGCAGGTAAGCCATGGCGTTCCAGAAGAGGGTGTCGCCCAGATACCACCGCAGCCCCCGGATTTGATGGGCGCCCCGCGGATAGCGGTGGGCGTCGAAGAGGTCTTCGGGGTCGCTGATGTGATGATTGACGATGGGTTGCGGGTTGCGGCGGGCGGTGCGCAACACGCTCGGCGTCCAGCCGTAAAGCACCTCAGCCGCCCGAACCGAGTCGCCCTCTAACTCGTGCCACAGATATTCGGAATATTCCGCCCACGACTCGTTGATAAAGAGGTGCGGCCACGAGCTCGCCGTGGTCAGGTCGCCCCACCACTGATGCGCCAGCTCGTGGGCGATGAGCCCTTCGCCTGCCCGGTTGCGCGCCTGAATGGGCAGTTGGGCCATGCCCTCATACAGCGACGTGATGGACGCATTTTCCATCCCGCCGGCCACAAAGTCGCGCACCACCACCTGACCGTATTTCGGCCACGGAAAAGGCTCGTCAAAACGGCGGCTGAACGCATCAATCATGCGGGCCGTCCGTTCCATCTGAATGCGGCCGGCTGCTTCATGGCCGGGCTCGGCAATCCATAACATCGGAAGTTTCCCGTGGTGCATCTTCACGGCCGTCCATTCGCCGATGCCTACAAAGGCCAGATAGGGCGACATCGGGCGTTCCATCTTCCAGACGTCGGTGCGGGTGCCGTCGCCGTTTTCGAATTGATAGGCGAGGATGCCGTTGGCCACGGTAACGAGGGCGGTGTCGGCGGTCAGTCGGAAGGTGAAGGTGCCTTTTTGCCGCGGGTGTTCGATGGTGGGCATCCATTCGTGGTTGTAGGCCACTTCGCCCTGCGTCCAGAGGCTGCGGGCCTTGCCGGGAAATCGTCCCGAAGGGTTCACCCAATACATCCCGAGGTTGCGGCTGACGTCCCACGGGGCGGGCCGATCGGGCGGCGTGAAGGTCTTGCGATATTTAATGTAAAGGAAAAGGCTGTCCTGCGATTTGAGCGGTTGGCGAAGGGTGATGTAGATGCGGCGGCGCCGGCCCTGCGTGTCGGCGGGATAGGTGTAGGTCAGCGGTAGGTTGCCGCCCACGCTGTCCAGGTCGAATTGGGCGGCGTCAATGTAGAAGTGCGTGACGGTTTGGGCGATGGGCCGTAAGGTGAGGATGGCTTCGCCTTCGATGGTGCGCGTGGCCCAGCGGGGGCGGAGGGCTACGTCGGTGTGCAGCAGGCGCACGTTTTGCGGCGGCAGGCGGTAAAAGTCGGAATAGGGCCGAAAAGGATGAAAGCCCTCGGCGGGCGTTTTTTCGGGCTGATACGTTACTTCGATTTCGGGATAGGTGATTTCCGGGGCGGGACGAAGCAGGCTGCAGGAAGCCATCAATATGGCTGTCAGGAAAAGGGTGATGGCTGTTTTGTGCATAGTCAATCTGTGTCGAGTTCGGGCAAAAATAGGCGATGGCCTGTAAGGGCCACAGGTTCGCGTGAGGGGCCCGAAGGGCGCCGAGCCGTGTCGGCGAGGCGGACCGAAGCCGCCTGCGGGGTGGGGTTGGTAGGGGCGACGCGTGCGTCGCCCTGTGAACGGCCGCGGGGTGGGATTTTCAGGGATGTAGGGGCACGGCATGCCGTGCCCCTACCTGGGCGGCGGCGAAGGGCCGAGCGAACAGCGAGCCCGCAGGGGCCCGACCCCGAGCCGTCAGGCGAGGGGGCACGCCCAAAGAAAAAACATCAACTACCAGCGGCGGCCCTTCCACCTCACGCGGCCGGGCCGGAAAAAGAGCAGGCCCATCAGGGCGTTGACGACGTATTGGTAAAACTCGAATGAGAGGCGGCCCGCCCATGAATAACGGACGCCGAGCCGACGGGCCATGCGGCTGATGTATGCCGCTTGCAACCCGTAATTGACCAGCCAGCAGGCGGCGGCGGTGATGGGCTGAAGGGCGGCGGCAGCGATTATTCCGAAGGGAAAGAGCGCCTTGACGGCGAAGAGGCCCTGAACGCGCAGCGGCAGCCGTTTGACGCCCTGAAGCCAGCGGAAACGCTGCTGGATGAGCACGCCGAAGGGGACGGGCAGCGTCCAGACCAGTGCCTTCGGA
>JALVCQ010000047.1 GCA_027009805.1 Bacteroidota bacterium | reverse complement strand
GACCGGAGGGTGGGGAATATCGAACACCGAACACTGATTTAAGATTTAAGAATTTATCTAATTTATCCTTTTTGTTCTTCAATCAGCATTCTGCAATCGGTGTTCTTCAATCAGGCACATAGACCCCACCTTTACGAGCGGCTCCCAATCATATGTCTATGATCGCGACGCGCTGGCTATTGTCGGCCTTCTTTTGTTGCTTTTTCGGGATATTCGATGTTAATGTCGCCTGTGCCGCGGAATACAGGGGCGCCTCATATTCTCTTCGGGATCAATCGACCTTGACCACCTTCTCCGTTATCCAATGGTCATGGCTGTATGCTCTGATTCTTATGAGATATAAGCCGTTACGTAAACGAGAGAGGTCTATCTCATTGGAGGTCAAAACGCCCTGCATCAACAACTTGCCGGACAGAGAAAAAACATAAAAGGGGTTCCCCACCAACGCTTCCGAGACGGTGATGCGTCCGTTAACGGGGTTGGGGCGGCCCATGAAATGATACACAGCCGGAATCCTCGTGCCCATAGAGGCCGTCGGCGTGCCACCAAAAGCCCCGATATTTATCCGGCCGCCGTTGGGTGCCGGTTCCTTCATATAGTCGGATGACGGGCTTCCCGTGTTGATGCAGAAACTGGTCACCTCGTCACGCGTCCATTGTGAGCCGTCCCAGCGGCCGACTTTGGACTTAAGGTGATAGACCAACCGAGCCGCATTTGTGCCCATGTCGCCGACATACGCGCCGGTCTTCTCGGCCGCTTCCCATATGGGGTCGAAGATGAAATAGGTATAGTCTATTCTGCCGTCCACCATCGTCGGATGGGCACAAGCGAAATCGGGTGCGACATATATATCGGTCGTTGATGAAGCCCCTTTATATGCCCCCTTCCCGCTTCGATAAATGTTGTTGTATTCTAAGACAAATGCGTGAATGCTTTTCTTTCTATTCTCGATGCCGTAAGCGGCGCTGTTTCCTATGATATTGTTTCGCACAATGGTCCTGAACCCTTGTATTTTATTGCCGTCGGCCCCTTCATAAAAGGTGATGCCGCTTTGTTTTCCCCAAAGCACCCTATCGGTATAGGAATGGTTGTTCCCCTTGCCGTTAAACTCAATGGTGTTGTTTTCTATCAACGTGTTGTTAAACCCGTAGATGCCGATGCCCGCCCCCTGAAAGCCTGTGATGATGTTATGATGAATATGAACGTTGGAGTGTGTATTTAATCCGCCGCCTTTTCGGGTTTGCCACAACCAAATGCCGTGATATGCTCCTTTCCCGAATAAGTAATTGTCGTAAATTTCCGCATCATCCAGCGGAGTGTTGTCTTTTGCTTGAATATCCACACCTATTCCCCCCGAGTTTCTCCTCCTCGGATTGTTTCCGCAGATATTACCGTGAATCTTGAAATGGTTGCAATCTTGCACCCGAATATGCGCATCCGTTCTGTTGTCGAGGAAAATGTTGTCGTAGATTTCAAAATGGCTCGACAGCCCCACATATATCCCGTCATGCCCGCTTCTTATGATTCGATTCCCATAGAACCGTAGATTGATGTTATATCCGTAACAACAGCTTTGGATATTGACGGCATCGGCGAGGTTGTGGTGTAGATACATATTGTTGATCGTGATGTTATAGCAGTTTTGAAGTTTGATGATGTTGTAATAGGCGTGCCCCGACGGCTCGTTCTGCTGGTCTCGGTTTCCATCGATTTCGAATCCTCTTATCACGATGTCATGCACGCTGTTTGAGGTATCTTCCATCCCGTCGGAGAAAGATGCCCCCTTCTGCATAATCAGCGCCTTGAAGGGCGTATTCCAACGGGCGTTATCCACCAGTTTGATTTTTGCGGCGGCATCGCCTTCGAGGATGGTATTTGATGAAATATAGATGGTATTATCTATCCAATAAGTGGCGGGGCCCTTTAAATAGACAGTGGTGTAGCGGGGGTCGGCCGCCACAAAGTCCAGCGCCTGGTTAATCTCTTCCTGATCGGCTGTGCCGTCACAATGAAAATCGCCGCTCCCATCCCGGCTCACGTAAACAATCGGCGGCGTTTGCGCCCTGATGGCGGCAAGTCCAACAGCGAACCAGAACCACAGGACTCTTTTCATGCGGGGTAAGTCGGCACCCGTCGTTTGCAACCGGTGCGTTTCGCTTTTCAACGTGCAAAGATGTCGAGTTCATCATGGTCCGGTCTCATTACTTTGATGCTGTGCGTCGGCGGTTTACCTTTTGATAAACCGACCCGTCAGCACTTTGCCGTCGGCGGTGACGACCTTTGCAAGGTAAACACCGCCGGCAAGGCTTTTTATCGCGAATGATTGTTTGACGTCAGGGGTGCGCATACCACAAATCATACTTTTCGCCTAACGTCGCCCAAACGATTTTTCCTTGACTGACGTAACCTTTCAGGCCGTCAATGATGGCGCCGATGCTGTCGGAAAAGTGTGGAATTAAAGCGAACGGTGGTGAAAGACGGTGATCGTCTGCTGCCTTCCGGTTCTTCACACGATAAGGACGCCGCCGTTTATTGACCAGGGCGCCACGCCGCATCTTCCTGTTTCTTCCCCCCCACGGAAAGAGGGGCCGGCGGAAGGAGCCATCCCTATGCCGCTCATTTTCTTTTACCGGTTTGGCCCGATTTTCTTCCCGAGTGCCCCATTTTTGCAAGAGCACAGCATTCCTTTTTTCGACCCCCTCGATAACCTTCAAATGGATATGCAATGGGACTGATTACGAACCTCAAAGTGAGTGAGGTGGTGACCCTTGGAGATGCCCGCGCGGCCGCCGGATTCGGGGCGGAATTTATCGCCATGCCCTTTATCGAAGACCAGGAAGGCGGGCTGACGGTGGAAGAAGCCCTCGAAATCGCCGGCTGGGTGGAAGGCCCCATTTTCGTGCCCGAATTTGACAATCCCACGCCCGATTTTTATGATGCGGTGGTAAAGGCGCTGAATGCCCGATTCGCCCAAATCAATGAGATGCATCATGCCCTGACCCTTTCCGCCGTGCGGCAGCGGGTGATTCAAAATATCGACCTGGGGCAGTTTCGTAATCCCAACGATGTGTTGATCTACATTGAGGAATCGCCTTCGACGATTAAATATTGGGAACTGACGCTGACCCGCGAGGAAATAGACGACTTTCTGGCGGTGGGGGCGCATCGCACCCTAATTCGGGAAATCTGCCGCCAATATCCGGTGTTTCTCAACTTTCCTTTCGAGCCGTCCAATGTGCGTCAGCTGGTGGAAAAATATCAGCCGATGGGCATCAACCTGTATGCGCCCGGCGAAGCGTCGGCCGGCGAGGGCGACTACGACCGCCTGCAGGCCATTGTGGAACAGCTTGAGGAGTAATGCACAACCCCTTTGCACCAGGTGACCGAAAAATCTATCGCCGCACGGTCACACAGGCGGACGCCGCCGCTTTTGAGAGCGGACAGGTGCATCCTTTCTATTCCACGTTTGCCTTGGCCCGGGATGCGGAATGGGCTTGCCGCCTGTTTGTGCTGGAAATGAAGGAAGACCATGAGGAGGGTATCGGCACCTTTCTGTCGGTGCATCACGTTTCGCCTGCGGCTGTGGGCGAGGAAGTGACCATTACGGCCGTGATCGAGGCGGTGCACGGTCATCGGGTGTTGTGTCGCTACGAGGTTCGCGTGGGGCGGCGGCTGGTGGCTTACGGCCGTCAGGAACAACGCATCATCCCCCGGGAAAAGGTCAAGGCCATGACCCGAAAATTGCAGACGGCGGATGGCTGACCAGCAGGTGGCAATCATTAACAAGAAAGCCCGCTTTAATTATGAAGTGATCGATACGATCGAAGCGGGCATCGTGCTGGAAGGCAGTGAGGTGAAGTCGGTCCGAGCCCGTAAGGTCAATTTTCAGGATGCCTATTGCTATTTCAAGAAGGGCGAGTTGTTCTGCAAGGGAGTTCACATAGCCGAATATGCGGCGGGCGGGCATTGGAATCACGACCCCGCCCGAGAGCGGAAGCTGTTGCTCAAAAAGAAAGAGCTGCGCCGCCTTCGGGAACGGGTGCAGGAAAAGGGCATCACATTGGTCCCGCTGAAGGTGTATATCAACCGTCGGGGATGGGTGAAAGTGTTGGTGGGGCTGGTCAGGGGCAAGAAAAAGTATGACAAACGGGAGACCATCAAGCGCCGCGAGCAGGAACGGGAAAGCCGGCGGGCGCTGAAAGATTGGCGTTAGAACCGCTCGGCGGCCGGAAGTTGTTGGAGGGCCTGATAGCCGCCGAGAACCGGATAAAAATTGTGAAAGCCGAACCGTTTCATGACGGTAGCAAAACACATCGAGGCTTCGCCGTCATCGCAGATGACGTAATAGACCTGGTCCTTCGGCACCTCATCGAGGCGGTCGATTATCTCCATCGGATGGAAGGTCACGCCGTAGGGAAGGTCGCTGTCAGTCATTTCTTCCGAAAAGCGCAGGTCAATGATTTCTATAGGGCGGCCGGTCTCTTTGGCGGTCCGAATCTCGATGGAAAGTTCCAGCGGGTCGATGCCGATCATGTAATCGGCGTCGTGGTTTTCCTTCCATGCGGTAAAGTAGGCGGCGGGCACCCATTGCCGGAAAGCATAGGATGGATAATGTCGAGCCGCCGCCCGAGCGTCTTCTTCGGTGGCTGACTCTACAATCACGGGCATATCTTCGGAGATGACCTCCGGAAGCCATGGCACGCGTCGCATGCCTTCGACGGGTAAATAGATGCTTCCCGGATACATCCCCTCCGTGGGCATCCGCCCAGCCCGATACATCCCCACCGGCATGCGTTGCCGGATGTGGGCGGCCAGGGCTTCGTGGGAAATCTTTTTCATGGGCGATGTTTGGGTTGTGTCGGTACAAATTGGGCGAGATACAGCGGTTTCACGCCGGACGACGGCGGCGGGACGTCGATGCGATGCTGCAACAGGGGCGCATATAAATCCACGGCATCGACAGTCCGCCACTCGGCCGGAGGCCAGGCAGGGGGCGGCGGCGAAAGTGAGACCACCGGCACTTCCGTAAGGTGAGGCTGCAAATCGGCAAGTGCATAAGCGCCAGCGGTCAGCCATTCTTTTCCGGCGGCGTCGAGCCCGCGGGCGTAGGCCCGCAAACGCCCCGGATGAACGATTTGCAACCGGCGGCCGGCGGGGGGAGGCACCTGGTCCAGCAAGTCAAACGTAGAAAACCCTATCAGCGGAATGTCCAGCGCTTCGGCCAACCCCTGGGCTGCGGCCATCCCGATCCGAATGCCGGTGAAAGACCCCGGCCCGCGATTAACGGCGATGCAGGCAGGCGCGCCGTGGGATTCCAGCAGTTGCTGAATGTGGGGGGCCAGCTGTTCCATATGCTGATTGGGCGCTTCGGCCTGCCATTGCGCGATGACGGCATGCCGGCTGAGCAGTCCCACACGACAATAGCGGTCGGTGGTGTCGAGCCATAAGAGGATAGGAACAGCGGAAGGCATCGTCAAAATTGCACCCGGGCGCGCATTACCTTGTCGTTGCGCTTAAATTCGACCAAGACAATCTGACCGGGGTTGTAATGCGCCAGCGCTTTCATATAATCTTGCATGCCGCGAATAGGGAACTTGCCGATCCGGATGATGATGTCGCCGGCCCGCAGTTTGGCATGATAGGCCGGTCCGTCTTCGAGGACTTGTTCGATGCGGAATCCTTCGCCGTCGTAGGCATAATCGGGCATCACCCGCAGCGACACTTTTCGTTTCCATCGTCGGCCGCCGGTGGCTCGGGGGGCTTGATAGGTCAGTTTTCCATGGCCGGCCAGTTGCTCGGCGACGGCGGCGGCCATCATAGCAATGGAATCGATACCCGGAGCAAACACTTTGTCGGCGTCGTCACTCGGTTTGTGGTAGTCGGCATGCAAACCTGTAAAAAAGTGAATGGCAGGCACGTGCTTATAGATGAAAGTAATATGATCGGAACCGCCCTGGAGCTGGGAATGCGTGCGCAGGTTCCATCCGAACGTGTTGGTTTTCTCGATAATATCATGCCATTCTTGGGCCGATTGTGTGCCGTTGATGAACAACGTCCTGCGCGATGGGTCGTATCGTCCCACCATATCAAAGTTGATCATGGCGATGACGGCGGTGCTGTCGAGCACTTGGTCTTTCCAGACAGCTTTGGAACCCAGCAGCCCCAACTCTTCTCCGGAAAAGGCGATGAAGATAAAGTTAGCCCAGGGGATGTCTTTTTCTTTCAGGAGCTCGGCTGTTTTCAGCAAGGCCGCCACACCGCTGGCATTGTCGTCGGCGCCGTTGTGAATGGACCCCACAGCATCGGGGTCGGCCGAGTTGCCGAACTCTCCCCGTCCGAGATGGTCGTAGTGGGCGCCTAATACGATGGACTTGCTGGCGCCGTTGTCAATCATGCCGATCAGATTGGCGCCGATGCCGGAAGCCCGACCGGGGATGAATTTAAAGGACACTTTGGTGGTGCGTTGGAGCGCCGAAGCCCACGCCGGGTCGATGACCAGCGTGGGCGTGTGAATGTCAGCATAGGGCTTGACCGTTCGCAACCTGCGATAGGTATCTCGGTTGGCGGGCAAAATGATGAGGAGCGCGGGCGTGAAGGTTTCCAGATAATGCAGCCGGTCTTTCAGCGTCCGGAGGTGATCGGGGAGTTGGTTGACGATGGAATCGGCCAGCGGCTCACGGATCACTACGGCCCGTTCGATCATGTTCACGTCGCGGGATTCGCCGCCTTCCCCCGCCCCCGTCCAGAACTCCCGGGAAAGAAAGACAAGGGGGATTCCTTTGCCTTTGATCCGCGGCGCATAGGCCAACCATCGGTAGGCATTGGGGGCGACTTCCGAGCGGCCGATGGTCAGACTTGTTTTTTTGACAACCAGCGGGGCGGTGAAGAAAAAGTAGTGTTCGTATTCGCCCAAATAGGGCTTCAGTCTCAACTTTCGGAACTTTCGGGCGATATAACGCCCGGCGCGGGCTTCGCCCATCGTGCCGGTGAGCCGTCCTTCCATGCGGTCGGAAGCCAGCTTCTTCACCACGCGCTCGGTGGAAATTTTTTGACCGAGCACCGGAAATACCGAAAACACAAGCCCCCAGAGGAAAAGACGGGCAATGCGGTGCATCATAGGATGAGGGTTTTGATAAAGACCAGTAATATGACCATCAAAAATATCACATTAAAACGCCGGGGGGACAATCGTCGGCTGAAGCGAAGGCCCCACGGCATGCCCAGCAGCGCCCCCAGGCTCAGGGCCCCGACGGCGGGAAAGAGGAAGTATTTCCACTGCCCGAAAAGAATGGTGGGAGGATGAGCCCCTGAAAAAGCATAGGTCAACACCACCGTCAGACTCAGAAAAGGTATTGCAGATAGCGACAGCCGAGCCGCCCGCGCCGGCGACATCCGGCCGATTAAAAGCAACAGCGGAACGACGACCATTCCCCCGCCCAATCCAACGGCCGCCGAGATAAAGCCGCCCAGCCCGCCAATCCCGACCAGCAGCGGATAGGAAATGGTGCGTTCATCCGAGAAAGCTGCGGTATTCCGGGTCAGGGAAAAAAGAAAATACAGCCCCATCACCCCCAAGAAGATGATTGAGAAAGCGGTCTTGTTATAAAAATCAAGATAAAGAATCATCCGAGTGGTCATAACGCTCGCCGGGATGCCCCCCGCCAGCAAGGCCAGGACTTCCTTGAAGCGGATTTGTTTTTGGCGAAGTAAAATGCCGAGTCCGTAAAGGGTGGAAATAAAAATGACCGCGGCGGAGTTGGCAACGACAAACCGCGGCAACTCTACGGAGGAGACCAAACCATCCAAAAACCAGCTAAAAGCCAGGATGTAAATCACCCCGCCGCCGATGCCCAGCAGGCCGGCCAGGAAGCTGCCCAGAACACCTATCAGAAAAAATAATCCACCAATAAGAAAGACTTCATCATTCATGTGATGGCGGCTGTAAGATACGGTGATAGCGGGCCGGGTCTTTCAGGACGGTCTGGGCGGAGTCCAGCTGACGGTCCCGATCAAACGATTCCTGAATGCGCCCTTTCATGTAATAGTATCGGCTCATGATGGCTTGTTCCAGCAGCTCCTTAATGATCGCTTTGTGTTTGGTCAGCTGGGCGTTTTCATTGGCCTCCACACGAGACATCAGCTGATTAAGCGGCTCTTTGACTTCCTCATAATACCCTTCTTTCCTGGACTTTTCCAGCGCCTTTTCCAGAATCTTCTTGGTTTCGGTTTCGTAAGAGAAATCCGCAGAATCGACGAATGCCACAAAATCGGCATATTCCTGATTGCTCATTTCGAACACGGGCGGCGGAGGCACCGAGTCGTGCGTGTTCCGATACAGGTTGGCATAGCCGAAGATAAGTTTTTGATTGAGAAGTTCACGGGCCACCAGGGGGAGGGAGTCGCCGTGCACTTCTACGTCGGGATGGATTCCCCGCCCGCTTTTGACCTCCCGCCCGGCCATGGTCTTGAAGGTTTTGCTGCTCGAATCGGGAAAAATCACCGGTCGGCCTTTCCGGTCTTTATGGGCATAGTCTATCTTCTGTATCCAGCGCCCGCTGGGAAGGAGGTAGCGGGCCACCGTGACCTTCATCTGGGCGTTGTAGAGCAACGGGCGGACGCTTTGCACCAGCCCTTTCCCAAAACTTTCCGTGCCCATGATGACCGCCCGATCATAATCTTGCAGCGCACCCGAGACAATCTCCGAAGCCGATGCCGAGCCCCGATTAATCAGCACCACAAGCGGCATGGTCGTATCCACCGGGTCCAGAAACGTGTGATAAGTCTTGTCCCAGTCTTTCACTTTTCCTTTGGTAGAGACCACCAGCTTATTGCGGGGGATGAACACGTTGGTGAGCATCACCGCTTCGATCAGCATTCCGCCGGGATTGCCCCGAAGGTCGAGAATCAGCTTTTTGGCGCCTTTCCGTTTCAGTTCTTCGAGGGCGGAACGCACTTCCCGGGCGGCGCCCTGCCGGAAGTTGGTCAGGCGGATATAGCCGATGCCCTCGGCGGTGTCGAGCATTCCATAGAAAGGCACGTTCTTGACGTGAATCTTGGCCCGCGTCACCGTCACGTCGAAAGAGTCGGCATGGGTGCCGATCACCCGCTTGACAAAGATGGTCACCGGCGTCCCGGGTTGCCCGCGCAACAGCTCACTGGCATCCTGCACGTCTTTGCCGACCATATCCACGTCGTTAATGCGCAGGATGATGTCGCCCGGCCGCAAGCCCGCTTTGGAAGCCGGTGAACCTTCATACGGCTCCACCACCTCGATGTATTTCCCCGTTTTCGAAATGATAGCGCCGATCCCGCCGTATTTACCCGTGCTCTGAAACTTGAAATCTTCCACCTTATTCTCGGGAATGTAGTTGGTGTAGGGGTCCAGCGATTGGAGCATCTTGTCGATCGCTATCTGGATAAGCTTTTTATGGTCCAGCTGATCGACGTAATACCGGTCGAGTTCTTTGTAGATATCCACAAAGAGCTCGATGTTTTTAGACACCTCGAAGTAATCGTCCTTTTTCTCTTCGGGCGATGAGGAAGCCTCTTGCGCCGAAAGCGTCCACGCCTGCCAGACAGTCAGAAGAAGAACAAAGAAAAGTCGGTATGTGATTTTCATGGTTTTATGTGCTTATGAGGAACCGGCGGCACGGGGTCGTAACCGCTTCCGCCCCAGGGATGACAGCGCCCGATACGGCGGACCGACAGCCACAACGCCCGAAAGAAAGTATGCCGTTGAAAAGCTTCCACTGCATATTGCGAACACGTCGGCGTGAAGCGGCAGCTGGGGCCCAGATAAGGGCTAATCGCTGTTTGATAGAACCGGATCAGGATGACCATGAGCTTGCGCATCGCGACCTATTCGCTCGATAAGTGGAACAAACGCCTTCCGAAACGCCCCGGAAAGCGCATCAAAGGTAGTTTCTTCATTGCCAATATAAAGAATAAGGAGCGCCCCCCTTTTATTTACTTCCCGAAGGCGGTCGTATAAAAGATGTTTTTGGCGCCGATAAAGTTCCCGAATGCGCCGTTTGATGCGATTTCGCTGCACGGCTTTCCGGAAGCGTCGCTTTCCGACCACGATGGCGGCTTGCGCCGGGTAGTGCCCGGGAAGCGCATCCACAAACTGCCATACGAACAGCAGCGGATAGGCTTTGCGTCGAATGGCCGGCCGTGTCCGGTCGAAGAGCGCTTCGAGGATGCGCCGGCGGGTGATGCGTTCGGCTTTGCGGAAAGTATAACGTCGAGCCGCCTTATTTGTTGCGGGGCTCGTCACTCACGGTGAGCTTTTTACGTCCTTTCGCACGGCGCCGACGCAGCACGTCCAGGCCGCCCCGGCTTTTAAGCCGCGCCCGAAAACCGTGCTTATTCTTCATCCGCCGAACCGAGGGCTGATAGGTGCGCTTCATGAGGTTGATGCTTTTTGAAGGGCCGCAAAATTAACGCCCGAAAGGGAAAAGAAAAGGGCACCTCTTCCCTGCTGGTCGCCACAAGGGAAAAGGTGCCTTGCTGATGAGGTTATTGCTCGGAGGCGGGCTCTTCCGAGGCCATGTCTTCGAGAGCCTGGTCCAACGCTTTGTCGATATCGAGCTGGTCGGCTTCGAAGGCTTCCGGGGCCGCGTCGCCGTTGTCTTGACCGGCCGGCGCCCGCTCCCGCATAAATTGCTCAAAGTCGTAATCCGGCATTTGCTCCTTGACGTAGTCGATGGCTTCGTTCAGCGCCGATGCAAACTTGAGGAAGTCTTCTTTGTAAAGAAAAATTTTGTGCTTCACAAATCGCTCGCGCTCGTCGTCATACCGCGGCAACATCCGCTTCGACTCCGTAATGGTCAGATAATAGTCTCCGTTCCGCGTCGTCCGCACGTCAATAAAGTACGTTCGCTTCTTTCCTGCGCGCACCCGTTGCGAAAACACAGGATCATTCTTCCGTCCGTAAAGTTCTTCCATAATTCCCTGCTTTTTCAAGGTGCTGCAAAGGTAGCAATAAAATTGGCTTTTACGTTTCGCACCATGTGAATTTTCCGCCCCGGGCCTCTCAGGCGGTGCAGGCCATCGACCTTAGTTCAGCTCTTCATATTCCACCGGATCGCCGCCCTCATATCCTTTCTCTTCGGGATGATATACCACACGGGGGCCGTTTTGTCGGCGGCGTTGCTGTTGCTGACGAAGCCCCCGCCGCTGGCGTTGATAAGTGTCCAGCAACCGAAACAGCAGTTGCAACCCCTTAAAGGCCAGATAAAAGAGGGCTAAAAACCATAAAATCCGCAGCATGTCACTTCTGTTTATCGACTCAAATACATTGACCGACGCTTAAACAGTTCCCGAAAATAAGGGTCGTTCAGGTCGTCAATAAATCGGATGGCCTCGCCGATCGAGCGCATCTCGGGGCCCAGCTCCTTCTTCACGCCCGGGAATTTATCGAATGAAAACACCGGCTCTTTGATGGCATATTTCAGCGGCTTCCGCCGGATGGTGAAGTCTTTCAGTTTTTTATTGCCAATCATCACGTGGGTGCCGATGTTCAAAAAGGGCACGCCGTAGGCCTTGGCGATAAACGGCATCGAGCGGCTGGCCCGCGGGTTGGCTTCGATCACGTAGGCGGTCTCGTCTTTAACGGCGAATTGCATGTTGCCCAGCCCGCGAATATTCAGCGCTTTGGCGATTTTATGGGTAAAGTCTTCGATCTGCCGGATAACCTTTTCGCTTAATGAAAAGGGGGGCAGCACGGCATGTGAGTCGCCCGAATGGATGCCGGCCGGTTCGATGTGTTCCATGATGCCCATGATGAGCAAGTCGTCACCGTCGTAGATAAAATCCACCTCGGCCTCGATGGCATTGTGAAGGTAGTGGTCGATGAGGATGCGGTTGTTGGGAAAGCGGCTGAACAGCTCAAGTATCCATTCTTCCAGTTCTTCGGGATCGATGACGATGCGCATGCCTTGCCCGCCCAACACATAGCTGGGCCGCACCAGCACCGGATAGCCGATTTCTTTTGCCAGCCGAAGGGCGGCTTCGGGCGTGGTGGCCACGCCGTAACGCGGATAAGGAATACCCAACCGTTCCAGCAGTTGCGAAAAGCGCCCGCGATCTTCGGCCATGTCGAGGCTGTCAAACGACGTCCCCGCAATCGGATAGCCGTGCTCGTGTAGCTTCTTGGCCAGCCTCAAGGCCGTTTGCCCGCCGGTCTGGACGATGACGCCCGCCGGCTGCTCATGGTCGAGGATCTCCCGGACATGTTCCCAGAAGAGCGGCTCGAAATAGAGCCGATCCGAGACGTCGAAGTCGGTCGAGACCGTCTCGGGGTTGCAATTAATCAGGACGGCTTCATGGCCGGCCTCCTGAATGGCCCGCACGGCGTGCACGCAGCAATAGTCAAATTCGATGCCCTGACCGATCCGGTTGGGCCCCGACCCCAACACCACATAGCGCTTTTTCTTGCCCGGGGCGGGCACCTCGTTTTCCGCCTCGAAGGTCGAATAAAAGTAGGGCGTGGGCGAGGGAAATTCCGCCGCACACGTGTCGATGGTTTTATAGGTCCGCCGGATGCCTTGTCGGCGGCGAAGGGCATAGACGTCGTCTTCGCCGGCCCGCAGCCGGTCGGCGATATAAGCATCGCTGAAGCCGTAGCGTTTCAGGCGCCGAAGCAGGTCCGGCGGCAGGGTGTCCAGCGAATGCCGCATCAACTGACGGTCGAGGTGGATGATGTGGTCGATCTGCCGCAAAAACCAGCGGTCGATGCCCGTGATCCGTTGCACGGTGCTAAGCGGCACCTGCCGGTCGATGGCCTCGCGGATCATAAACAGCCGTTCGGCCGTGGGCGGGTCGAGCCGTTGCAACAGCTCCTGCGGATGCGCAAAAGGCGGCAACTTGCCTTTCAGGCCCGTATAGCCTTTTTCCAGCGACTGACAGGCCTTTTGCAGCGCTTCTGCAAAGCTGCGCCCGATGGCCATCACCTCACCCACCGATTTCATCTGCATCCCCAGCGTCCGGTCGGCCCCTTCAAACTTTTCGAAGTTCCAGTAGGGCATCTTCACGATCACATAGTCCAGCGTGGGCTCGAAATAGGCCGATGTTTTGCGTGTGACGGGGTTTTTCAGCTCCGGCAGTGAATAGCCGACAGCCAGTTGGGCGGCCACCTTGGCAATCGGATAGCCCGTGGCTTTGGATGCCAGCGCCGACGAGCGCGACACCCGCGGGTTGATCTCGATGGCCACGATCGACTCGTCTTCGGGATTGAGGGCGAATTGGACGTTGCAGCCGCCGGCGAAATGCCCCAGGCTGCGCATCATCCGGAAGGCATAGTCCCGCATCTGCTGAAAGGCGGTGTCGGAGAGCGTCATCGCGGGCGCCACCGTGATCGAGTCGCCGGTGTGAATGCCCATCGGGTCGAAGTTCTCGATGGTGCAGATGATGGCGATGTTGTCGTCGGCGTCCCGCAGCAGCTCCAGCTCAAACTCTTTCCATCCCAGCAGGTTTTTTTCCACCAACACCTCATGCACGGGCGAAAACTCCAGCGCCCGAGCCAGCGCCGCTTCCAGCTCTTTCTTGTTATGCACCACCGCCGCTCCCGAACCGCCCAGCGTATAAGACGGCCGCAATACCAGCGGATAGCCCAATTCCTCGGCAATCTCTTTGCCTTCTAAAAACGATCGGGCGATGGCCGACGGCGCCACCGGCACGCCGATTTTTTCCATCAACGCCCGAAACAGCTCTCGGTCTTCGGTGTTCTCGATGGCTTCGAGATTGACGCCGATGACCTGCACGCCATACCGATCCCACACGCCCCGCTGCTCAGCCTCTTTGGCCAGGTTCAGCGCCACCTGCCCCCCCATCGTCGGCAACACGGCATCCACCCGATGCCGCTGCAAAATCTTCTCAATGGAATCCACCGTCAGCGGCCACAGATAGATATGATCCGCATTGATGGGATCAGTCATAATCGTGGCCGGGTTGGAATTGATGAGGATCACCTCGATGCCCGCTTCACGCAGGGCGCGGGCGGCCTGCGTGCCCGAATAGTCAAACTCGGCGGCCTGACCAATCACAATGGGCCCGCTCCCGATGATCAGCACCGATTGAATAGACGGATCGCGGGGCATCCCGGAAAAAACCACTAATTGGGGTGCAAAGCTATGCCTTTCGCAGCCGCTATTCCTTCACCTCCATCCACATGTGGATGTCTTTCCGCGGGCGGTCGAACCGGTCCCGCGGCTGGGCGGCGATTTGCTCGGCCACGTCCATCCCTTTCACCACCTCGCCGAACACCGTATAGGCACCGTCGAGGAAGGGCGCCCCGCCTTCGGTTTCATACACTTTCCGGTGCGTCGGCGGAATCTTGGTGCCCATCCGCTGCTCGATGCGGTCCAGTTCCTCGCTGGTAAACCGCCGCCCCGTCACGATGTAGAACTGCGACCCCGACGAGCGCCGCTGCGGATTGACGTTGTCGCCCATGCGGGCCGCCGCCAGCGCCCCCCGCTTATGAAACAGCTCCGGCTTAATCTCCGCCGGCAGCGTGTAGCCCGGCCCGCCGTTGCCCAGCATCTGGCCGGGCCGTGCGTTCCGTGAGTTCGGGTCGCCCCCCTGGATCATAAACCCGGGAATCACCCGATGAAACAGCAGGCTGTCGTAAAAGCCCTCCCGGGCCAGCTTCAGGAAGTTGTCCCGATGCGTCGGCGTCTCGTTGTAAAGGCGCACCACGATGTCGCCCAGGTCGGTGTGAATGATGACCTCCGGCGTTTTTTCGTTCTTGTTCATTTTTCTGGATTGAGCGTCGAGCGGCTGCGCCGCCCACGTCAGGGCCGCCGCAGCACAAAAGATGATCAATGTCCGCATGGAATGTCGTTTTTCAGGACGGCGAAGATGCGAAATAAATCAGCAACGGCGCCAAGGTGGTTTTTCTTTTTTGGGCGTGCCCCCTTCTGCCTGATTGCAGAACACCGATTAACGAATGCAGATTTAAGAACAAAAAGGATAAATTAAATCAAAATCTGAAATATTAAATCGGTGTTCGATATTCGATATTCCCCCGCCCTCCGGGCCCCTCACGCGATAGAGACAATGCCATTTATTTGTAGGGGCGAAACATGTTTCGCCCCTACAAAACCATGTCCTACGGGCATTCCTGCCGACATTGCCGCCAATGAACGGATAGGGGCGCAGGGGGGAGGTAAAAAAGGCCCGTGCCAATTGCAGAATAAAAAAATAACCCCTCCTGACCTCCCCTTGAAAAGGGGAGGAGTGTCTGGTTTGCAGAGAGGCCGACAGCATCCGCTGGATGGGAATGGTAGGGGCACGGCATGCCGTGCCCCTATTGTTGTTTTTTGGCATTCATTGAATTGGTAGGGGCGAAAC
>JALVCQ010000046.1 GCA_027009805.1 Bacteroidota bacterium | reverse complement strand
GGTCTTTTCGGAAGTGTATTATAATGATCAGAAAGGGTGGAAGGCGTATGTGGACGGCCAGCCAGTGCCGCATGTACGGGTGAACTATATCCTGCGGGGCATGGAAGTGCCCACCGGCGAACACGTCGTAGAGTTCCGGTTTGAGCCCGAGCTGGTCTATACCACCCGAAAGGTCGCCTGGGCTTCCAATGGCTTACTCTTGCTGATGCTGGCGATAGGTCTCTTCTTTGAATGGAAACAGCGAAAGCCGGGAGAGACAGCTTCCTAAAACATTTTGCCATGCACCGGCTGGCCATCATTCAGCACGTGCCGTTTGAAGGGCCGGGCTACCTGAAAAAATGGGCCGTGATGCGCGGCCGGCGGGCGCACCTTATCCGCCGCTATCGCGGCGACGCCTTACCTGAGCCCCCAGATATGACGGCGGCGGTGATATTGGGCGGGCCGATGAACGTGGACGACGAAGTGCAATATCCCTGGCTGGCCGAAGAAAAGCAATGGCTGGCGGGGCTGATAGAGCGGGGCGTGCCGGTGGTGGGCATCTGTCTGGGCGCGCAACTGCTGGCGCAGGTGCTGGGCGGAGAAGTCTTTGCGGGGCCGTATCCCGAAATCGGCTGGTTTCCCGTCCAGCGGGTAACCGATGCGGCTCCCTTTACCGCATTACCCGAGGAATGGACACCGTTGCACTGGCACGGCGACACCTTCACCCTGCCGCCCGGCGGGCAATGGCTTGCCCGCAGTGAGGCTTATCCAGCACAGGCTTTTCGCTGGGAAAAACACGTGCTGGGCCTCCAATTTCATCTCGAAATCACCCGCGACGTCCTTCACGACCTTCTCAAACAGGGGCTGCCGGACGGCCCTTCACCCTATCTGCAAAATCGGGTGGCCATCCTCGAAGGCTTCGAAAGCCACGGCGCCGAGAACCATCAGCTCCTGGTGAAGGTCCTCGACGCCTTTCTGGGCAAGTAGTCGGTTGGCTATTGCACCACGAGGCGCCCCACCTGCCATACGCCATCGACGTCCACCACCACCAGATAGGTGCCGGCGGGCACGCCATGCAGCGGCAGCCACATGCTGTGGTTGCCTTTGACGTAGGTGTAGCCGCTGACGAACTCTTTGACCATGTGCCGGCCCGTCACATCATAGAGGCGCACGCTGACCGGCGCACGCTTGTCCAGCGAGAAGCGCAACAGCGCCACGTCGGTGGCCGGATTGGGCGCCAGCCGGATCCCAATGGGTGTGCCGCTGGAAGCCTCCGCTATGCCCGATGGGGATTGCATGAGGTATTCCGACTTGATGCCGTTGATGATGTAATTATAGTTCAGTGGACGCGTGCCCTCAAAGTAAGACACGAAAGCCACCGGATAGGCATAGCGTTCGTCCACATCGGAAGGCAGGGTGTAGGTCCATTCCATGGAAAAAGTATCGCCCGGCGCATATTGCGTGGGAGAAGCCGCCAGCGCCGTGCCCCACAGCGGCGTGAAGTGCTTGCGGGCTACGTGGTTGTGGCGGTAACCTACAATCGGATCAGGGTAGTTGTAAAGCGGATGGTTCGGATCCGTCCCCGAGCGTTCGTGGCTGTAATAATTGACCTGATCGTAGCCCTGGCCGCTCCCCGTTACGCTGTCTTGCAGCAACAGCGCATGCACGCGAATGTCGCCGTAGTCATGATCCTTAAACTCACCCCGCACCCGAATAGTGAGCTGACGCGTCGTCGGGTCATACGTCTTATGCAGTTTCAACTCGATGGAGGACGGATAGTCGGTGGCATTTTTCCGCCGGCCGATGTAATCCGCCCACAGGTTGTTGTGTTGCTGATCCGAGCGGTCCTTGGGAAATTCTTCAAACATGCCGAAGGAATAGCGGTCGATGAGGGCTTGCGGATAGGCTGGCCCGTAGTAAGCCGCCAGCGAATCATCCAGTGAGGTGGCCATGGCATCGCCCACATGACGGGCGATGGCCACAAACTCCGGATAAATGAGTTCGATATCTTCCACCTTCAAGGCGCCGTCAGGGCAAAAGCCGCACCATGCCCCGGTAAATTCTTCCAGCACCACGTTGCGGGCGGCCGAGGTGCCGTCGCCCACAAACACCATCCGCTCCGCCGTGCTGTTGGCCGGCACCGAGTCCGGCTGGCCGTTGATTTCATCCACGAAAAGCCGCAGCGAGTCCAGCGACGGCGACGAAATGGGCGTCCATTGCTTGGCCGAAGGAAATTCAAATTCGTAATAGCCGCCCGGCGGGATGGTCACATTAAACGTATAGCCGACGTTAAACAGCGAAGCCGCCTGATAGCGCATCTTCAGGGAGGTGATGGTCTCGCTGCCGTGATTATAGACCACGCCTCCCAGCGGCGTCTTCTTGCCTTTGTAGGCATGGGAAGGCAACACCGTCCGCATTTCAGTTTCATACCGCGGCTGGAAGCCCCACTGGATGCGATAAATCCGTGTATCCTGATAGGATTTCAAGTCGCTGTTATCCACTTTGAAGTCGGGCCCGCCGATCATCAGCGCCTGCTGCCCGTCGGGGCTTTCGATGCCCACGGTCCCGCCGAAAGCCGAACTCTGCGTCGCAGAACGAATCGGCGCAATCTCAATGGAGCCGTCTTCATAGAGGGTCAGATAGGCATACACCAGCCCGTCGGAGTTCAGCGTTACCGAATACCATAGCAGCGTCACCGCCCGATTGGGCGCCGTGCCCCACTGATACATCCGCACCTGATCGGGATAGTTCGGGTTGCTGTTGGTGGACATCTGCATGTTGTCCCAGTAAGCGTAGATCGCCCCGTTGGGCGCCGCCGTGTTGGGAATGGCGGTGTTGTTCCCCGTGCTGACGTTGCCCGTGGTGTCGAATACAATGTAGCCGTTGTCGCTCACCCAAAACTGCGTATAGCTCTGGCCGTAAAATGGGAAGGAAAACCCGAGGTTGAACGGCCCGGCGAACACATCATCGGCGGGCGCTTGCATCAAGACGGTGTAGTTGGTCCCCCGCAAGCCGTTCAAAAAGGCTTCCGGCCAATGATACAGCGTGGTGGAATAATACCCCTGGCCCATGACCGGAAGCGAAACTCCCGTCAGGGCGATTCCCACAAAAAGGAGCAGCCGTTTCATAATGGTTATGATTTTAGATGGTTTTAAGCAAACATCCGTGCGCGACAAAGGTAACGTAATGGATCTTATCGGGGCGTGCCCCTTCGGCCCTGACGGGCCTTCGGGTCGGGCCCTCATGCGATACTTAAAATAGGGAGCACAACATGCCATGCCCCCTACGAAGCCATGCCCATTACTCGTTGTTTGCTGACTGTCCGGCCGCTGAAAAAGAAAGAGCGACGAAAGGGACGATCGCTCTCCTATGAACATTGTCAGCCGTCACGGTAATTTTGCTTCATCATCCAACAAGGCATCGGATATGACATCTCAGCAATCACAAACGGTTCCTCCCGAGGTCATGAAAATATGTGAGGAAATTCAGCAAGATGAAATCACGGAGTATGCCCTCTACCAGGCCTTGGCCCGACGCGCCGCCAATGAGACCAACCGGAAAATCTTTCAGAAAATCGCCGACCAGGAAAAGGCGCATTACAATTTCTTTCAGAAAATCACGGGAAAGACGTACCGCCCCCGCCGCCTCCGAAACCGGTGGGTGTTGTTTTTAAGCAAGATTCTCGGCCTCACGTTTGTGTTAAAGTGGCTGGAAAAACGCGAACAGCATGCCCAGAAAAATTATGAGGCGGTGATTCAATATTTTCCCGCAGCAGCCCCTTTGTTGCACGAAGAAGAAGAACACGAGCAGAAGTTGCTCAGCCTCATCGAGGAAAACGTGCTGGAATATGTGGGGTCTATCGTGCTCGGCCTCAATGATGCCCTGGTGGAATTGTTGGGCGCCCTGGCCGGGATGACGCTGGCCATCCGAAACCCGGAAATCATCGCCACCGCAGGATTCCTCACCGGCGTGGCCGCCGCCCTCTCGATGGCCGCCGCCGAATACCTCTCCACCCGCGAAGAGGTGGCCGCCAATCCGGCCATCCGGAAAAAACCGCTGCAGGCGGCCGTCTTTACCGGCATCGCCTACTTGTTGACGGTGCTCTTGCTCATTCTGCCTTTCTTGCTCCTTGACCAGCCGGTGGTCAGCCTCGCAATCTCCCTGCTCATCAGTGTGGGGATTGTTGCGCTCTTCAATGGGTATCTTACTGTGGCCAAAGACCGTCCTTTCTGGCGCTATTTCTCTGAGATGACGCTCATCATCTTCGGCGTGTCCGCTTTTACGTTCGGACTGGGGTGGGTGGTTCATCATTACTGGGGCGTGGATGTGTAAGGAAAACGGGCGGGGTTCGTTAAGCTAAGCAGCTGCTGTTGTGATGGTTTTTCGGCGTGTATGGCAATGGGTGCTGGTGGGGGCCGTCTGTGCGGTAAATGCCCAACCGCTTTTTTATGAGGTGGAAGGCGCCGACACCTTCGTGGTCTATGCGCCCGTCCATGGCTACGGGCCGCTTTTCTATGAGCGGACGTTTTGCATCCGATTGGATGATTTTTTCAGCCTTAATCCCGAGATGCTGCGGGAATGGGACACGACGGCCTGGCGGCGGGCCAATCCTTTCACCCGCGGGATGGCCGTTGATTCGGCTTTGCATACCTATTCCCAATGGGCACGGCGGTGGACCATCCGTTATTTCC
>JALVCQ010000045.1 GCA_027009805.1 Bacteroidota bacterium | reverse complement strand
AAGCTTCAAAAGCCGTTTGCATGATGCGGTAAGGGACGGCGGCCGCCGCTTGCGTGGCCTGTTCGATAGCTTCGGCGCGGGCTTTCTTCTCTTCCGCCGATCCTTTCGGGAGGCGGAAGGCCGTCATGATGGCATTGAATGCCCGGGTATCTTCATCGATCAACGCCAGCAGGCGGTCTTTGATATGCTGTCCTTTTTCGGCGTATTCGGAGAAAAAGTCCACGCGGTCGTCCCATCCGCGCTTATGGGCGGAGAGGTTGGCCACCATGGTATGAAGGGCCGTTCCGAGGGCGCCGATGAGGGCCGAGACGCTGCCGCCGCCCGGCGCCGGCGAGTCGGCCGCCACCTCATTCACAAAGTCCCGAACCGTTAGGAAGTTGAGCGGATAGGTTTTCTTGCGATCGACCAGTTGATATTCGATAATCTTCTTTTCGGGTTCGAAAGGCGCCAGTTCGTCCAGCCCCAGCGTTTTCCGGGCGATGAACAGGAGGTCTTCTTCGGAGACGCCGCGGGAGAGGTTCTGGCGCTTGAGGAAATAGCGTCCCGCATCAAGGAGGACTTTCAGGGGCACCAGCCCCACAATCTCGGAGCCGGTGACGCGCATGCCCCGGGCCAGGGCCCGCCGTTCCACTTCTTCAAAGACCACGTGCAGGGGCGTTTGTCGGATGCGCGTGATGTTCATCGAGATTTGTGCGATGCCGTATTCATCGATATACCAGCCGATGGCTTTCACGCCTTTGAGCGACCCGGGGATGCGGAGCGGGTGGCCGTCGTCGTCTTTGATGGGTTCGCCGAAGAGGGGATGCCCTTTGCGGAGGAGGCGCCCCCGTTCCCGCACGTCGAAGGCCACGGAGTTGGCCCGCCGCACCGAACGGGTGTTGAGGTTGATGTTATAGGCGATGAGAAAATCGCGGGCGCCCACCGCCACAGCGCCGAAGGAAGGGACGAAGCGGGCCGGCCCGAAGTCGGGCCGCCACTCTTCCTTTTCCAGTTTTTGCGGCAGGGCCTCATATTCGCCGGCCCGCACAGCGGCCAGATTGCGGCGCTCGGGGCGGGTGGCGGCTTCTTCATAGAGATAGACGGGCACGCCCAGCTCCTCGCCGATGCGGCGGCCCAGCTTGCGGGCCCACTCGGCTGTCTCTTCCATCGAAATGTTGGCCACGGGCACCAGCGGCATCACATCCACCGCCCCCATCCGGGGATGCGCCCCCTGATGGCTGCGCATATCTATCAATTCTTTAGCCCGGGCCGCCAGCCGAAAAGCGGCCTCCACCACCTTTTCCGGGGGCCCCACGAAGGTGATCACCGTTCGGTTGGTGGCATGCCCGGGGTCCACATCCAGGAGGCGCACCCCTTCCACCGACGCCGCGGCCGCAGCCACAGCATCGATCACCTCCCGACGCCGTCCTTCGGAAATATTCGGCACGCATTCAATAATGGGCTGATCCAGCATAAAAACACTACGCTTTCGATGGCGTCAAAATTAGCGTCCACCCGCTGCCTGTGCGGCACACCATCCCCCCGCCGGCTGAGCGGAGCCGAAGCCACGCGGGATTCGGTGCCATCCGCACCCTTCGACTACGCTCAGGGAGCGGATGGAGGATAATCAGGGAGCGGGGACGGATGTTCAGGGGGCGGCCTTGTTCGCCGCCTGATGGGGAAAAACCATTGTAGGGGCGTTTGTAGGTGCACGGCATGCCGTGCCCCTATGAAACCGATGCCCATGCCGCTTTTTCGCTGACCATGAACCGCATTGGATGGGGCAAAAAAGAACCCCCCGCATCCTCGGCGGGATGCGGGGGGCTTTTATTTACGGATAAACCGTGTGAAAGAGCTAACCCTATCGTTTGATCACGCGGTTGACCGACACGTGTTTACCGTCGGTGATGCGCACCGTATAGACGCCGGCGGGCAGGCTGTGCATATTCAGCACCGCATAGTCGTCCAGCGTGGTGGTACTCATCACCACTTTACCCAGCACGTTGGTCACGGTGATGTGGCGCCGTCCGCTGAGCTCGCGGCTCATGTCCACCCGGGCCATATCCGTCACGGGGTTCGGATACACCCGGCTGCTCACCTGCACCATATCGGCAAAGCCGGTGCCGCCGCCACCACCATAATAATCGTTCCCCTCGGGCTTGATGGTGCCGTCTTTCAGGCGGGCGATGGGGACACCGAGGGCGATAATATCGTTGTTAGTAATACCATCTTGGGTGGGATTGGTAAAGATTCCGATCCCAACTTCATCATCCTCTTGATACCAGATGCGCAACGTATCGCTCGATATGTACGTCGGCGCATGGGGGAACACACATTCCCGATATTCATTTTCCGTCAGATTTTTAGGAACGGTATCCCATTGCCCGCCGGAATAATATAGCACCCAGATATCCGAGAAGTTGGCTTCATCACTCAGCGACTTGGTGGAATCAAACGGTGCCGAGAAGGTAATAGCCAGTTCACCTCCCTGGATAGCTGTAATATTCACCCCCGTGATTACAGAACTTCCCCCATATTGAAAATACGTGCTATCACTTACGTTGATGGCCCCATCTTGATATCGGTCATACCATCCCGATAACAACGTGTAATTTGATTCATCATAGGGGCCAGAAGCTTGGGGCATTCCGTCGTGCCAGTAGCCTATCGATTTCGAAAGGCCATCAAAAACAGTCGCCCACACGACAGAATCTGCCTTATGGACAATCCACGCTCCCATCATCATCGTCCAAGCAACATGGACACGGCCATTTTCGTCAATGGTCACATCCACAGCCCCCTCCGGTGCCGTTGCAAAAATCGTGTCGGGATACATTCCATCTGAGGACTTCGCGCTGTCGGGCAACTCATCAATCATGTACATGGTAAACGACTGGCCGTTATCCGTAGATTTCCACAATACTAGGTTCCCCAACCAATCAGCATTCACAATTGCCACGATGCTATCCCGCGCCACCATATTATAAACATCTACTGAAGACCCCGCTACTGACCCATCATCCCACCGCCATGTCCTCACTAAGGTCGAATCATAGCCCGGCAGCAAAGATGGACTATCAACTACCAGGGTATCCTCATCTTTGCTTAGTCGCATATACATTAGCGGCCATTCCACACCTGCTTCAATATAATTCTGGGCTATTGCTATAATATGGATAAAGCTATCGCTCGCTGCCGTTCTGGGCCATAAAAAGCCATCTCCCCAGCGCCAGTTCCAAGTCGGAATAATTTTATGCTGCCATGCCCCTTGCGGCAATTCTCGGGTAGAAATAACAAACCCTCCATGCGTGGTAATACGCTCATACATTTTCCCATTGCTCTCATACCGTATTAAAGATGGCCAGCCCGTCTTTACAGGTTCAACCCGAGCAGAGGGGACATTCCCCCACCCTCCTGACGATGAAAGATAATTGTATCCCGTTCCCCGTTCCGGGCCGCCTGGCGAAGAACTGGATGGAGAGAATATCCACGCTGCACTCCATCCATTCGCATCATCTCCTATCATCCGATCAGAGATGGCATAGTTTGTTTGCAGGTCGTAATAAGTCTCTCCAATTTTCGCCCGGGAGATCACCGAATTAGCTGATGTAAGAAACTCTGCTCCTTTCACATCGTTACGGGAATTCGGCGTCATCGGAACAGTTGCCCAGGGCAGCATGCCCTCTTCTTTTTTCAGCTGGCGTTCCAGCGCCTCCATTTTTTCTGCCCGCATCTGAACAAGATGCTTCCCTCCGGGGGTAAAGGTCTGCGCTTTTGCTGCCACACCACAGGCAATCACAGCGCTTCCCACGATCCATTTTGATAGTCTCATAGCTCTGGTGGTTTATTTTTTCGCCGACAAAGGTAAGATGTTTCCCAAGAAAAAAGCCCGCTACCGTGAAAAAACGGTAGCGGGCGGGATAGTCTCTCTAAATTACTAATATGCCATTATCCAGCAGTCGGGAGCAGGTTCAGATTCTCCTCCCCCCTCATTATTACCACACTCACAAGCACAAATAAAGCCTTCCACATGCTCCCCCGCACATTTTTGAAGGGGATCCCAAATCCAGTGACAACAATTATCCCCCTCACACAAAAAATCGCGCGGAATATCCGGTTGTGCACTCATAAATTCAGCATTGGTCAGACTCTCAAGAACAAGTATCTCACCTTTCTTCGTAAGGGTCATTCCCGGTTTCAAATGAAGAATATGCAATACCGAATGACGCCCTTCCGGAGAAGCAAAAAGGATAGAAGCGGCGCGGACGCGTTCGTCGCCCATATACTGGATGTCGTGGATGGTGACATCCCCGGGGTCAATCGTTTTATTGAGTCGTTTGGAGACGTCTTCGGCCAGCTGCGTTTTCAGTTCGGCCACGCTGCCGGCGAGGGCATATCCTTCCGGAGATACGAGGGAGAGTTGTTGTTCGGCGGGCGTGATGGTTACCGGTTGCTCTTTATGGCACGCCCATATGATCGCTGCGATCATTCCAATCAGCCCGAAGGCTGTCATCCATTGTTTTTTCATGGCAATTTGATTTTTTAAGGTTTGAAAACTCATCAACATGTTCCCCCTTTGGGGCGGGGAAAACCCTCCATCCACATGCCTGCGGGCATGGGATGAATGTTCCTTGCAAAGCGGCTTCTGCGCTTTCGTGCTGTGCTACGTAAAGGTGGCGGCGCCATAGAACAAATAGCGCCGG
>JALVCQ010000044.1 GCA_027009805.1 Bacteroidota bacterium | reverse complement strand
CTTTGCCGGTCTCATATGCCGGCGGCCGACTGCATATCGGCGACCGGCAAATTGCTTTCTTTCAGGAAAAAGACCCGTCCCGATTGCCATGGGAGGAACTGGACGTGGATGTGGTGGTGGAAGCCACGGGCGTGTTTCGGACCGCCGAAGGCGCTTCCGCTCACCTCAGAGCGGGCGCCCGTCGGGTGGTGTTGTCGGCGCCCGGAAAAGATGACGGCTTTAAGACGGTGGTTATCGGCGTCAACCATCACGAACTGACAGGGCGGGAACAGCTGATTTCCAACGCCTCTTGCACGACCAACTGTCTGGCGCCGGTGTTGAAGATCCTCGACGACCATTTCGGCATCGAACAGGCAATGATGAGTACCATCCATGCCTATACGGCCGACCAGCGCCTGATGGATGCACCGCATCGGGACCTGCGTCGAGCCCGGGCGGCGGCGGTGAACATCATCCCTACCACCACCGGCGCCGCAAAGGCCATCAGCAAGGTGCTTCCGCACCTGAAAGGCAAGGTCACGGCCACGTCCTATCGCGTGCCGGTGCCGGATGGGTCGTTGATCGACGTGGTGGCAAGGCTGAAACGTATGCCGGCCTCGGTGGAAGCGCTCGCCGCGGTGTTTCGGTCCGCCGCCGACGGACCCTTTCAGGGGATTCTTCAATACTCGACGGCGCCGTTGGTCTCTTCCGATATTGTGGGGAATCCGCATTCAGCTATCTTGGATGCCCCCCTGCTGGAAGTGCACGACAAGATGGTGCGGGTGGTGGCGTGGTATGACAACGAGGCGGGCTATTCCCGGCGGCTGGCCGAATTGGTGGCCCGTTATTTGCCGTAGGGATGAAATACAACACCCGATCATCTTTGACTGAACTATCTGAAAATGGTGGGCGTTCCGTTAAAAGCATGAACGGTATTTTTACATGATAACCGAAAAAGAACAAACGATTTTAGCTGTGCTGGCTGATAAGCTGGGTAAAGAAATCGTCCATATCGACCTGCGTCGGCTCGGTGGACGGCCTTCCGATTCCTTTATTATCTGTCACGGCCGAAACGAACGCCACGTGGAAGCCCTGGCCCGTGAGGTGATTTTTCGCCTGAAACACCGATACGGCGAGCTTCCGTTCAGCGTCGAAGGTCTTCAGCAGGGCCGTTGGGTCGTCATCGACTATTTCGACACCATACTTCATATCTTTCGGGATGAAAACATCCGCCGACACTATGACCTGGAAGGACTGTGGCACGACGGGCGGTTTACGCCCTTTCGTCCGGAGCCGATGCCGCAGGAAACCACGCCTTTATCCGGCAACGCCCGCCCGACACATTAAATCATGACCTATGACCGACCAACCCAATAAAAGAGGCCGACGGATACGGTTCAATTTTTACTGGCTCTACGGCCTGATAGCGTTGACCTTTATCGCGTTGAACTTCTGGACCTTCGATTCGACGCCCACGATTACGTGGATGGAACTGCGGGAAAAACTCAAGAATAATGAGGTCGAGCGGATCGTGGTGGAAAACAAAGAAACCGCTTATATCTATCTGAAACAAGAGGGAGAAACCGACAAGGCCGCCTCCGCTTCACCGGCGGTGCGCATGCAAATCAGCACACCGGAAAACTTTGAGCGGAAAATGGAAAAAATGCGGGAAGAAAATCCGCAGATCGACGAGATACCCATTCAATACGTCACGCGGCGATCGTGGGGATGGGAGATTATCTCATGGATTATCCCGTTTGCCTTTTTGCTGTTTATCTGGATGTTTATGTTGCGTCGCATGGGCGGCGGCGGTGGTGCGAATATCTTTTCCATCGGTAAGAGCAAGGTGACGGTGGTGGATAAAGATTCGTCGCCGCCGTCGGTGACGTTTGCCGACGTGGCGGGAATTGATGAGTCGAAGCGGGAAGTGATGGAAGTGGTGGACTTTCTTAAAAACCACGAGAAATATACCCGTCTGGGCGGTCGCATTCCCTCGGGGGTGTTGTTGGTGGGGCCGCCGGGCACGGGCAAGACGCTCCTTGCCAAGGCCACCGCCGGCGAAGCCGGCGTCCCTTTCCTGTCGTTGTCGGGGTCCGATTTCGTGGAAATGTTTGTGGGCGTGGGGGCCAGTCGGGTGCGGGACCTGTTCCGTCAGGCCAAAGAAAAAGCCCCCTGCATCATTTTTATCGATGAGCTGGACGCCATCGGACGCGCCCGGGGCCGAACGGCATTGCAAGGCGGCAACGATGAACGGGAAAACACCCTCAACCAGCTGCTCGTGGAAATGGATGGTTTTTCCACCAACACGGGCGTGATTGTGATGGCGGCCACGAACCGCCCCGACATCCTGGACCCCGCCTTGTTGCGGCCGGGCCGCTTCGACCGGCAAATCACCGTCGATCGCCCCGACATCAAAGGGCGGGAGGCCATCTTTCGCGTACACCTGCGCAAGAAAAAGATCGCCGATGACGTCGATCCCCATCAACTGGCCACACAGACCCCCGGTTTCGTAGGCGCCGACATCGCCAACGTCTGTAATGAAGCCGCACTCATCGCCGCCCGAAAAGGAAAGGATGTCATCGAAATGGAAGACTTTCAGGATGCCATCGATCGGGTTATCGGCGGGCTGGAACGCAAGAAGGTCATCCTGCCCAAAGAGAAAAAAATCGTAGCCTATCATGAAGCCGGCCACGCCATTGCCGGGTGGTTTCTGCCGCATGCCCTGCCGCTGATTAAGGTGTCGATTATCCCGCGGGGCATTGCAGCCCTTGGATACGCCCAATATCTGCCGCAAGACCGCCATCTTTACACGCAGCGCGAACTGGAAGACCAGGTGGCCGTGGCGCTGGGCGGGCGGGCCGCCGAAGAGATTATCTTCGGAGAGGTGTCCACCGGCGCACAAAACGACCTCGAACGCATCACCCGCATCGCCTACGACCTCATTGCGCTGTATGGGATGAACCCCAAAGTGGGCCATGTGTCGTTCCGAACGCCCCAGGCCGAGTGGGAAGCTTTCCAGCGCCCTTACTCCGAACGCACGGCTGAAATGATCGATGAAGAAGTCCGAAAGTTTATCGCCCGGCAATATGAGCGGGTCAAGCAGTTGTTGCTGGAAAAGCGGGCCCTCCTTGAAAAACTGGCCGACCGTTTACGGGAAAAAGAGGTGCTTTACAAAGAAGACCTGAATGAAATATTGGGGGAGCGCCCCGAAGAACCAACGCCCCAGACGGATGAACCGGTAAACGGTGCCGCAGCGTCCGATGCTTCCGAGGTTTCATCGGCTTCTTCGGAACAGTTGCCGGTATAGTTGTTTAGATTTTGTCTAATTAGTGACCTTTTGACAATTTTGACCCCGCCGCTATTCAAATATGTCTATTTATGGATACCAACCACGCAAAAAGAAACCGGAAAAAATGACCTGGATTTCCCATTATATCTGCTGTTGGGGGATTTTTCGGAAGGAGTCTAAAAATTAATCTGCGTTTCGTATCTTTAAGCTAACAAAATCGCACAGCCATGAAAGCACTTGAAGGACTCCGCGGATTAATGATCGGACTTATGGTGAGTATGGTGGGGGGGCTGTATGCCCAGCCGGCACCTGTGCAACAAACGTCCTCTAACATCTTGTCGTTGCAGGCGGAGGGCCTTAACAATGAAATCGTTTCCCTATCCGACTTTCAGGGAAAATTTATTTTGATGGATATCTGGGCCCCCTGGTCGCCGGTGTGTAAGCATCATAGCAACACGGTGAAGCTGATCGCTAAAAAGGCGGAAAAAGACGATAATGTGGTAGTGGTGAAATATGCCCTTGAAAGCGATCGGGGACGTTGGGTGGATGCCGTGAGCGCTTACGATGCAAGCGGCAACTTGGTGCAGGTGCGCGATCCGATGGGCCATGCCTCGCCGCTGGTGGCACAGCTGGGAATTGTGGGCCCGCCTTACGTGCTCGTCTTCTCGCCGGAAGGAGACCTGTTGTATCGCGGGGCACGCATCGACGATGCCTATAAAATCTTGCGAAAAGCCGTGCGACGTCGGTAGTGTAGCATTGTTTGTTTTAGCGCTGAAGCGCCCTGTCCCCGGAAGGGGGCGGGGCGCTTCTCTTATGTCCTGTTGGTCGTTGTCTTTTGCGGGGGGCACCGCTAATTTTGCCCTGTTTAATCTTGATCCTGCTATGACCGCCTATCGCATCGAGCACGATACGCTCGGAGAAGTGCGCGTCCCCGCCGATAAATATTGGGGGGCGCAAACGCAGCGTTCGCTGGAAAACTTCCGCATCGGCGGAGAGAAAATGCCCAAGGAGGTGATATACGCCTATGCCTATTTGAAAAAGGCCGCCGCCATGGCCAACGCCGACCTGGGCGTTCTCGACCGGCATAAAGCGGAGCTGATCGGAAAGGTGGCGGATGAAATCCTCGATGGACAACTCGACGCCCACTTCCCGCTGGTGATCTGGCAAACCGGATCGGGAACGCAAACCAACATGAATGTCAACGAAGTCATTGCCAACCGGGGGCACGTCCTTGACGGCGGTTCGCTGACTGATGCGAAAAAGGTGTTGCATCCCAACGACGATGTGAACAAGTCGCAGTCGTCGAATGATACGTTCCCGACGGCGATGAACATTGCGGCGTATCGGATGGGCGCGACGGTGTTGCTGCCTGCCTTGCACAAAATGGCCGACGCCCTTCTCCGCATCGTGTGCCGGTATCGGGACCTGACCAAGGTGGGCCGAACCCATTTCATGGATGCCGTGCCGCTGACCCTGGGACAAGAGTTTTCCGGTTACGAAGCCCAGCTTCGGAGTGCCATCCGGCAGATCGAAAAGGCACTGGATGAGGTGCGCTTCCTGCCGCTGGGCGGAACGGCTGTGGGCACGGGCCTGAACGCACCCGCAGGTTACGATCAACAGGCGGTCCAATACATCGCCGAGCTGACGGGAATGCCCTTCGAGCCGGCCGCCAACAAGTTCGAAAAAATCGCCGCCCATGATGACGTGGCCGGTCTTTCCAGCGCGCTGAAACGGGCTGCCGCGGCCTTGATGAAAATCGGCAACGACATCCGAATGCTGGCATCGGGTCCCCGATGTGCCATCGGAGAAATCAACATTCCGGCCAATGAACCGGGGTCATCAATTATGCCCGGAAAAGTAAATCCCACGCAGGCCGAGGCCCTCACTATGGTGATGGCCCAGGTGATGGGCAACGACACGGCGGTGACCATCGGCGCTTCCAACGGCCATTTTGAATTGAATGCCTTTAAGCCGCTGATTATTCACAACGTCTTGCGCTCGATGCGGCTGATGGCCGATGCCGTGCAATCTTTCACCGACAAGTTGCTGGCCGGCCTGACGGCCAACGAGCATCGCATTCAGATGCACCTGAACAACTCGTTGATGCTGGTCACGGCGCTCAATCCGGTCATCGGCTATGAGAAAGCGGCCGAGATTGCCAAAAAGGCGTTTGCGGAAAATAAAACCCTGAAAGAAGTGGCGGTGGCGCTGGGCTACCTGACCGCCGAGGAGTTTGACCGCATTGTCCGCCCCGAAAAAATGATCGGCGACACCCGCTCAATTTGTCCCGAGTCATGATTCGCCGCTACCGCTACCTCCCGCAGGTGTATGCCGAGCGGCGCAAACGGCTCATCGATCAGTTGCCGACGGGCTCGTTGGCGTTGGTGACGGCCCATGATAAGATGCCCAAATCGGCTGACCAGTTTTTCCCCTACCAGTTTAACACGAACCTGTTTTATCTGACCGGCCTCGAACATCCCGACGTGGCTTTGCTGTTGTGGAAAGGCGAAGACCAAACCCGGGAAATGGTCTTTTATCCCGCCTATGATGAACATCAGGCGGTGTGGGAGGGCAACGTCTTGACCGAGGAAGAAATTCGGAGACGGGCCGGCGAGGTGATGACGATGGTCAATGAAAAATTCTGGCCCACGTTTCACGCTTATGCCGCTTCGGCCCGCTGCTGCTATCTGGAATACAATCAGCATCCGCGCTTTTTTTCGGAGGTGCCGTATGCCGCCCTTCGCTATGGCCGTCGAATACGGGAGTGGTATCCCGCCTTGCCGATGGAAGCATTGTATCCCATACTGGCCCGAATGCGCATGATAAAGGACGATCATGAGGTGACGTTTCTACGGGAGGCCAATCGGGTGGCCGCCCAGGCCTTTGACGCCCTGCTGCAAGCGGGGTCTTCTTTCCGGTATGAATATGAGGTGGAGGCTTTTCTTTATGCGCAGATTGTGCGGGCGGGCGGCGAAGGGTTTGCTTTCGACACCATCGTGGCGGGCGGGAAAAATGCCACGGTGTTGCATTATACGAACAATGACGCCGCCCTTCGGGCGGGCGAGTTGCTGCTGATCGATTTCGGCGCCACGGTGCACGGCTATCATTCCGACATCACGCGGGTGGTGCCGATTGGCGGACGTTTTTCCCCGCGGCAACGGGCGGTGTATGAAGCGGTGCTGGGCGTGCAACGGCGCTTGATGGGGGCTATGAAACCGGGCGTCACCATCCAGCAGTTGAATGCGCATGCCGGGCAGTGGATCACCGAGGCGCTGATTCGGCTGGAGCTGCTCACCGAACAGGAAGTCCAAGACAACCCCCAGGCCTATCGCCGGTATTTCATGCATGGTTTCGGGCATCATCTCGGGCTGGACGTCCACGATGTGGCCGATGCCCACCAACCACTGGCGTCGGGTATGGTGTTGACATGCGAGCCCGGCATTTACATTCCGGAGGAAAACATCGGCATCCGGCTGGAAAACGACGTGATGATAACGGCGTCGGGCGCCGAGGACCTGTCGGCGGACATTCCCATAGCGGTCGATGACATCCTGGGGCGCATTCAGTAATGCCCGCGGCTCAATGCGCCGCCCGATATTGCTGGGTTCTTCTTCGCCGCGGCGGAAAGAACTGCTGGAGCGGGCGGAGATTCCGATTTCCCGTATTGTGGGGCCTGCGGTGAATGAGCCGCCCCATCGGGACGGGCGGCCCGACGATTATGTGATGGAACTGGCGCGCCGAAAGTCGGAATGGGTGATGCAGCATGGGGCGGTTCGTCCGGATGAGATCGTGCTGACGGCCGATACGATCGTGGTGCTGGACGGGGAAGTGCTGGGAAAGCCCGCCGACCGACACGAAGCCGCGGCGATGCTCCGCCGGCTGCGGGGACGCTCCCATCAAGTGTTGACGGCATGCGTGATGCGGGATCAAAAGCGCGTGGAAGCTTTTGTCGATGCGGTTCAGGTTCGTTTCAATCGTTTCTCTGATGAGGATATCGCCCATTACGCGGCCGGCGCCGCTCCGCTGGACAAAGCAGGTGCCTATGGCGCCCAAGACTGGATGGGGTTGATCGGTATTCGCTCAATCGAAGGGTCTTTTTATACGGTGATGGGATTGCCCATCGACCGCGTCTATGCCGTGTGGCGGCGCTGGAAATGAAAAAGGCCTTCACCACGCTGTGTGGTGAAGGCCCTGCCATCGTCATGACAAGCCGGTGTTAAACGTCTTCGGCCTCGACGTCTTCGACCGCCGGTGAGCTTTCTTCCTGGGGCTGGACGTTGCGGAAGACGAACCGTCCGCCGCCGTCCACATCCACGATGATGGTGCTGTCGGCGGTGACGGTGCCCGCCAGGATTTGTCGGGCCAGCTCATCGATGATGTAGCGCTGGATGACCCGTTTCAGCGGTCGGGCGCCGAACTCGGGTTGGTAGCCCAGGTCGGCCAGCCGGTCGATGGCGGCATCGGTGGCTTCGAGCCGGATGTTGTTCTTCGACAGCATCTGTTGCAGTTTGCCCAGCTGGAGTTTCACGATTTCGCGGATTTCCCGTTTCATCAACGGCTTGAACATGATGATTTCATCCACGCGGTTGAGGAACTCGGGGCGGATGGTTTTCTTGAGCAGGTCGAAGACTTCCCGTTTGGTGCGTTCCACTACGGCGTCCACTTCCGCTTCCGAGATGTTCTCGAAGTTGGCCCGGATAATTTCCGATCCGAGGTTGGACGTCATGATGATGATGGTGTTTTTGAAGTTGACGGTGCGGCCTTTGTTGTCGGTGAGGCGGCCGTCGTCGAGCACCTGCAGCAGGATGTTGAACACATCGGGATGGGCCTTTTCGATTTCGTCGAGGAGGATGACCGAATAGGGTTTGCGGCGGACGGCTTCGGTGAGTTGTCCGCCTTCTTCGTAGCCCACGTATCCCGGGGGCGCACCGATGAGGCGCGAGACGGAATGTCGCTCTTGATATTCGCTCATATCGATGCGGACCATGGCCCGTTCATCGTTGAAGAGCAGGTCGGCCAATGCGCGGGCCAGTTCGGTTTTCCCCACGCCGGTGGTTCCCAGGAAGATGAAGGAGCCGATGGGGCGGTTGGGGTCTTGCAGGCCGGCCCGGCTACGGCGGATGGCATTGGCCACCGCACGCACGGCTTCTTCCTGCCCCACCACACGCCGGTGCAGCTCGTCTTCGAGGCGGAGCAGTTTTTCCCGTTCGCTTTCCAGCATGCGGTGGACCGGAATGCCCGTCCATTTCGACACGATTTCGGCGATGTCTTCGGCATCCACTTCCAGCTTGAGCAAGGCGCCTTTTTCCTCGTGGATTTTTCGGAGTTCCGCCTCATGGGCTTCTAATTGCTGGAGCAGTTGCGGGATGCGGCCGTATCGGATTTCGGCCACCTTGTTCAGGTCGCCGTGTCGTTCGGCCTGTTCGGCTTCCAATTTGAGCTGTTCGATTTGCTCTTTAATCTGCTGGATTTTTCGCAGGATGCCGCGTTCGGTTTCCCATTGTGCTTTCAGCTGCGAGAATTTCTCCTGCAGCTCGGCCAATTTGGCGTTGATCTCGGTCAGCTTTTGGGTGTCGCCTTCTCGTTCGAGGGCCACGCGTTCAATTTCGAGCTGGCGGATTTTGCGGTCCAGCTCGTCGAGCTCTTCGGGCATCGAGTCGATTTCGAGGCGTAGCTTGGCGGCCGCCTCGTCGATCAGGTCGATGGCTTTGTCGGGAAGGAACCGGTCGGTGATGTAGCGGTGCGACAGTTCCACGGCCGCCACCAGCGCCTCATCTTTGATCTTGACTTTGTGATAGGCTTCGTATCGGTCTTTAAGCCCGCGCAGGATGGAGATGGCGTCTTCGGGCGAGGGCTCGTCGATCATCACTTTCTGGAAGCGCCGTTCGAGGGCCTTGTCTTTTTCGAAGTATTTCTGGAATTCATCGAGGGTGGTGGCGCCGATGGCGCGCAGTTCGCCGCGGGCCAGGGCGGGCTTGAGGATGTTGGCGGCATCCATGGCGCCTTCTCCGCCGCCGCCGGCCCCCACCAGGGTGTGGATCTCATCGATGAAGAGGATGATTTGCCCGTTGGAGTTGGCCACCTCTTTGACCACGGCTTTGAGGCGCTCTTCAAACTCGCCGCGATATTTGGCGCCGGCCATCAGCGCACCCATGTCGAGGGCATAGATGACCTTGTCTTTCATGTTTTCGGGGACGTCGCCGTCCACAATCCGCCGGGCGATCCCTTCCACGATGGCCGTTTTCCCGACGCCGGGGTCGCCTACCAATACGGGATTATTCTTAGTGCGGCGGGAGAGGATGTGCAGCACCCGCCGGATTTCTTCATCTCGGCCGATGACGGGATCGAGCTTGCCGGCCTGCGCCATCTCGTTGAGGTTGCGCGCATATTTTTCGAGGGCCTGATATTTCTGTTCGGCCGTGCTGTCGGTGGCTTGTGCGCCTTTGCGTAAGTCTTCCATAATGATGCGTTTTACTTCTTCGGGTTTAAGTCCCAGTGATTGAAGATACTGGGCAAGTTCGTCGTTGTTCTCGAGGATTGCAACGAAAAGATGCTCGAGGGTGACGACGGAGTCTTTCCAGCTTTCCGATATTTTGAACGCCTTTTGCAGCACTTGATGGGCGTTCTGCGACAGGTATTGCTGTCCGCCGCTCACCCGCGGAAGCTTGGCCAGCAGCTCATCCAGTTTTTGCTGGACGTCGCCGCCTTGGATGCCGAATCGTTGCCATATAAAAGGCAGGATGCCGTCATCCACTGCGATGATGCCTTTCAGCAGGTGGGCGGTTTCGATTTGCTGATGTTGCAACGAAGCCGCAATTTCCTGCGCTTTTTGGATGGCTTCCTGGGCCTTTATGGTGAATTTTTCAAAGTTCATTGTCCATTTATCCTTTTAAGGGTTTTCCTTTTTTCTTTTTGTCAAAAATGTTACCATTACCGATGACAGGGCACAATTGGCACGCGATCGGACAAAATGGCGGCGCGTTTTATGGGACCGGCGGCTCCGGTCTTGCAGGAACGTTGTTCAGCCGGAGGGGAACCTATTGGGCCAATCTGCGGATGAGGTCGTGCCGGTCGGTGCCCATGTAGATGATTTCCTTGCGGTAGTTGAATGCCAGATAAAAGGGATACTCGGTGATGTTCCAGGTGTTTACCAAGGGGTTGTTGAACGTCGGGGCGATGTCGATGAGGGTGACACCGCGGGCAATCTTCTTTTTTCGGAAATATTCTTTAATCAAAACGGAGTCGGGAGGATCTACGAAAAGGTAAAAGAAGACCTTGATCCGGTCGGTGCGAACGGAGGCTCGTTCACCAAAACCGCGAAGGATGCGGGCGGCCTTGTTCATCAGGCGGGGATGATCTTCCAAGTTCAGCACATTGTCGAAAATGAAAACGACCATCTGATGATGTGCCCGACGGAGGGTCAGGAATGAGTCAATGGTGATGGTGTGGCCTTGATAATAAACCGTTCGGTTCAAGAACCACGAAGGCACGGTTTCTTGGGCGTGCAGAAGCGCATAGCAAAGCAATATAGCGGAGAAGGCGGCTTTTTTGAAGGACGGGAAAAGCATGGGTGGGTGCGGTTAACTACCTTTCACAAAGGTAGTTTTTTTCACCTCTAAAAGAGGGTTTCCACCACTTTTTTGATGGCGCGCGTTTTTCCCATGCTGAAAAAGTGCAGGGAGGGGATGCCGTGTTGAAGGAGCTCACGTCCTTGGGCAATGGCCCATTCAATCCCGACCTGCTGCACGCCTTCTTTGGTTTTTTGTTTCTTGACCTCCTGCACCAGGGCCTCGGGAATGTCGATATGAAACGCCCGAGGAAGAAATGTCAGGTGGCGGGCGGAGGTGAGAATTTTAATTCCGGGGATAATGGGCACGTGGATGCCCGCCGCCCGACACCGCTCCACGAAGTCGAAATACTTCCGGTTGTCAAAAAACATTTGCGTGATGATGTATTCGGCCCCGGCCTCCACTTTTTGTTTGAGAAACTGGATGTCTTCATCGAGGTTGGGCGCTTCGGGATGCTTTTCCGGATACCCCGCCACGCCGATGCAAAAGTCCGTCGGACGGGGGTTCTCTACCACATCTTCCAGATAAACGCCGTTGTTCATACGGGCGATTTGGCGCACCAGGTCGATGGCATAACGATGCCCTTCCGGATGGGGGATAAAGTGCGGCTCGCCTTTGATGGCATCGCCCCGCACGGCAAAGACGTTTTTAATGCCCACGTAGTGCAGGTCGATCAGGGCGTCTTCGGTTTCCTGCTTCGAGAACCCGCCGCAGATCAGGTGTGGAATGGTTTCGATGTTGTATTTGTATTTGATGGCGGTGCAGATGCTGACGGTGCCGGGGCGCTTCCGGATGGGGATTTTTTCAATCAGCCCGTTGGAAAGCGTTTTGTAAAGATATTCCCGCTGATGATAGGTGACGTTGATGAACGCCGGCGGGTGGTCCAGCAGGTGTTCGATGTTTTCGTAAAGCACTTCGATGGAATGCCCTTTCTTGGGGGGGATGATTTCGATGGAATAAAGTTTTCGAGAACCGTTTTGCTGAAAAATATCGGTGATTTTCATAAGAAGTGATTTTTATTGAGGGGTATAAGCCAGATAGGGCGCGAGCCATGTTTCCACCTGATGGGCGCCGACGCCCTTTCGGCGGGCGTAGTCTTCCACCTGATCGCGCAGGATTTTTCCCACGCCGAAATAGTGGGCGTCGGGATGGGCGAAATAGTAGCCCGAGACGGCGGCGGCCGGATGCATCGCAAACGACTCGGTGAGGCGCACGCCGATGTGCTTTTCGGCTTGAAGCAAGTCGAAGATGAATGCCTTCTCGGAATGATCGGGACAGGCGGGATAGCCCGGCGCCGGCCGGATGCCCCGATACTTTTCGGCGATGATGTCTTCTTTGGACAGCGACTCATCGGGGGCATATCCCCAGTAGCGGCGCCTGACCATCATGTGGAGATATTCTGCGGCGGCCTCGGCCAGCCGGTCGGCCAGCGCTTCGATGAGGATGGCGTTGAAGTCGTCGTGGTTGGCTTTGAAACGGGCTGTGATTTGCTCGCTGCCGATGCCGCCGGTCACGGCGAAGAAGCCGATATAGTCTTGCTTTCCGCTGTCGCGGGGGGCGATGAAGTCGGCCAGCGCGTAGTAGGGGCTTTTTTCCGAGCGCTTGCGGCGCTGTTGGCGAAGGGTGTGGACCGTGCCCAGCGGCTTGCCGCGTTCGTCGAACACGTGAATGTCGTCGCCTTCCGAGTGGGCCGGAAAAAGCCCCAGAATGCCGCGGGCTTCCAGCCACTGATGGCGGATGATGTCATCAAGCATGCGGTTGGCCTGCTCATACAGCTCGCGGGCTTGGGCGCCGTGTTTGGGATGATCAAGAATGGCCGGAAACTTACCTTTCAGCTCCCATGCCCAGAAGAAGGGCGTCCAGTCGATATGGTGGCGCAACTCATGAAGGTCGATGTGCGGCACCACGGTGATGCCCGTTTTCCTGGGGACGGGCGGCTCGTAAGCTTGCCAGTCGGGTTGAAAACGGCGGGCGCGGGCTTCCGACAGCGGGATGTAGGCCTTGCCGTCGTCTTTGCGCTGGAGGTAGTTGCTTCGCAGGGTCTGATATTCCTGCTGGACGTCCAGCAGATAGGTCTCCCGCCGTTGCCGGTCCACCAGCTGGTTGGCCACGTTGACGCTTCGTCCTGCATCCGGCACGTAAATCACGCCATGCGGGTAGTGCGGTGCGATTTTGAGGGCTGTGTGCAGCTTGCTGGTGGTGGCCCCGCCGATCAGCAGCGGCGTGGTCAGGTTGCGGCGTTTCATCTCTTTGGCCACGTGTTCCATCTCATGCAGCGAGGGTGTGATCAGGCCGCTCAGACCGATGATGGACACCTGATGCTTTTCGGCTTCGTCGAGGATTTTCTCGGTGGGCACCATCACGCCAAGGTCGATGATCTCGTAGTTGTTGCAGCTGAGCACCACGCCCACGATGTTTTTCCCGATGTCGTGGACGTCGCCTTTGACGGTGGCCAGCAAGATTTTGGCTTTCTTTTTGCCGCCGCTTTTAGCATGCATCTGACGGATGTAAGGTTCGAGATAAGCCACCGCCCGCTTCATCACGCGGGCGCTTTTAACCACCTGCGGCAAGAACATCTTCCCTTCGCCGAAGAGGTCGCCCACCTTGTTCATGCCCGCCATCAACGGTCCTTCGATGACTTTCAGCGGGTCGCCCAACTTCTGACGGGCTTCTTCGACGTCTTCTTCAATGTGCTTGACCTGCCCGTGGATGAGGGCGTAGGTGATGCGTTCTTCGACGGGCAGGCTTCGCCATTCGGCCCGGGCCTGCTTGCTTTCGGCGGTGGCGGTGTGTTTTTCGGCATATTCCAGCAGGCGCTCGGTGGCGTCGGGACGGCGGTTGAACAGCAGGTCTTCCACCAGCATCAGCAACTCGGGCTCGATGTCGTCATAGACCATAATCTGTGCGGGGTTGACGATGCCCATGTCCAGCCCCGCCTGAATGGCGTGATACAGAAACGCCGAGTTGATGGCCTCCCGGATGTGTTTCTGCGAGCGGAAGGCAAACGAGACGTTGCTCATGCCGCCGATGGTCAGCGCATGGGGCAGGTTTTCTTTGATCCAGCGCACGGCCTCGATGAAGTCCACGGCATAATTGGCGTGTTCTTCCATGCCGGTGCCCACTGTGAGCACCAGCGGGTCGATGATGATGTTTTGCGGGGGGTAACCGAGCTTGTCCACCAGCAGGCGATAGCCCCGTTCGGCGATTTCGATTTTTCGTTCGAACGAGTCGGCCTGCCCCTGTTCGTCGAAGGCGATCACGATGGGCACGGCCCCGTAGCGCAACACCTCTTTGGCCCGTTGCAAAAAGGCTGCTTCGCCTTCTTTGAGAGAGATGGAGTTGACCACGCCCTTCCCTTGGAGGTTTTGCAGGCCGGCTTCGAGGACTTTCCAGTCCGACGAGTCGAGCATCACGGGCACGCGGGCGATGTCGGGCTCGGAGGCCACCAGCCGCAGAAACCGCTGCATGGCGGCCGGACCGTCAATCAGGCCGTCGTCGAAGTTAACGTCAATCAGTTGAGCGCCGCCTTCGATCTGATGGCGGGCCACTTCCAGCGCTTCGTCGTAGTTTTCTTCCTGAATTAGCCGCCGAAATTTCCGCGAGCCGGTGACGTTGGTGCGTTCGCCCACGTTGATGAAGTTGCTTTCCCGATAGATGCGCAGCGGCTCCAGCCCGCTGAGGTGAAGCTCGGGCGGAAGCTCGGGCAGTGTCCGCGGGGCATATCGTCCCGCCAGTTGGGCCAGTTGTTGAATGTGGTAGGGCGTGGTGCCGCAGCAGCCCCCCACGATGTTCAGCAGGCGCCCTTCGAAGTAGGGGATCAGGTCCCGATACATCTCTTCGGGCGTCTGGTCATACTCGCCCAACTCGTTGGGCAGGCCGGCATTGGGATAGGCGCTGACGAAGAAAGGCGCCTGCTCGGCCAGCGACTGCATGAAGGGGAAGAGCTGTCGGGCGCCGAGGGCGCAGTTCAGCCCGATGGAGAGCAGCGGATAGTTTTCCATGCTGTAAAGGAAGGCCTCGATGGTCTGCCCCGACAACACGCGCCCGCTCATGTCCGAGATGGTGGCCGATACCATTACGGGCACTTCCCGCCCCACCTCGTCGAACAGGTCGAAGATGCTTTTCAGGGCGGCTTTGGCGTTGAGCGTGTCGAAGATGGTTTCCACCAGCAGGATGTCGGCCCCGCCGTCCAGCAGCCCGCGGGCCTGTTCCTGATAGGCTGCATACATTTCCTCGAAGCTGACGGCCCGATAGTCGGGGCGGTTCACGTCCGGCGACATCGACAGCATCTTGTTGGTCGGGCCCATGCTGCCCACCACGAAGCGCGGCCGCTCCGCCGTCGAAAAGGCCTCGGCCGCCTTCCGGGCTGCTTGCGCCGCCGCTTTATTGATGGCATATGCCCACCGCTCCGTCCCATAGTCGGCCTGCGAGATGGCCGTGGCATTGAACGTATTGGTCTCGATCAGGTCGGCTCCCGCCGCCAGATATTGCCGGTGAATTTCCTCGACCACATCGGGCCGTGTCAGGCTCAGCAGGTCGTTATTGCCCTTCAACGGCGAAGGATGGTCACGAAACTGC
>JALVCQ010000043.1 GCA_027009805.1 Bacteroidota bacterium | reverse complement strand
AGGTAATAGCCGAAGACGTTGTTAAAGCCCAGCTTGAGCGACGGAATGCCCGTGCGTTCTTTTTCTCGGGCCAGGATTTTCCCCAGCACCTCATTGGCCGAGTGCATCAGGTGGCGCAGCTCGTCGAGTTCGGCGCTGACGCCGCTGCGGATCACGCCGCCCTGGCTGACCTGTGCGGGCGGTTCGGCTTCGATGGTCTCTCGGATGCGTTTTTCCCATTCCGACAGCGGGCGCAGGTGGCGGGCCACCTCTGCGATGGCGGGCGGGACGTCCTCGGCGGTGGTCAGCGTGCGGACGGTCTCGATGCGGCGGAGCATCTCGGCCAGCCGCGTCAGGTGACGCGGCGAGAGCCGTTGCATTCCCAGCCGAGAGGCCAACTGTTCCACGTCGCCCATCCCGTCCAGCGCCCGGCGCACCTGCTCGGCCAGCGGCCCTTCTGTCAGGAAGGCTTCCACGATATTGTGGCGCTGCGTGATCTTGCGGATGTCCAGCAGCGGCATCGTCAGCCATTGCCGCAGCGTGCGCCGTCCCATCGGTGTCAGCGTCTGATCCACCACTTCCAGCAGCGACTTGCCGTCGGCCATCATCGGCGCCGTCACTTCGAGGTTGCGCAGCGTGAAGGCATCCAGCCACAGGTGGCGCCCCTTTTCGAGGCGCCGCAGCGTGCGCAGGTGCGGCAGCTTCGAAAACTTGGTCTGTTGAAGGTAGTGGAGCGTGGCGCCGGCGGCGGCGATGGCCAGCGGCCACGCTTCGATGCCGAAGCCTTTGAGCGTGGGCGTCCCGAAGTGTTCCGTCAGCTGCTGATAGGCAAAGTCGTGCTCAAAAAACCACGCTTCCAGCGGATATTGGTAAAAACCCTCGGGCACGATGCCGTCCGTGGGCGCCTCGCTGCGCGGCACCAGCACTTCCCGCGGCTGATAGGTTTCCAGCAGGTTGCGGACGTATTCCGCGCTGCCCTCGGTGGCCAGAAACTCGCCCGTGGAGAGGTTCACCAGCGCCAGCCCGGCCGCCCGTCCGTCGGTGGTTACGGCCGCCAGATAGGGCGGCGCCTCGCCCTCGTCAGTCAGCGCCGTGCCCGGGCTGATGACCTCGATCACGCCCCGCTTCACCAGCTTTTTCGCCTTCTTCGGGTCTTCCAGTTGCTCACAGACGGCCACCCGATAGCCTGCCCGCGTGAGCCGCGGCAAGTAGTTGTCCAGCGCATGATACGGAAAGCCCGCCAGCTCCGTCTCGCCCGCCGACCCGTGTCCCCGCTTCGTCAGCGTGATGCCCAGCACCTTCGCCGTCGTCACGGCATCCTCGCCAAAGGTCTCGTAAAAATCCCCCATCCGAAACAGCACAATCGCATCCGGATGCTGCGCCTTAATCTGATAATATTGCTGCATCAGCGGCGTGGTGCCGCCTTTGCGGGACTTTCGCTGCGGTTGTCGGGCCATGATGTGAAACTGTGCGCTGCCTGCTTTGACCGCCCAAAACTACATCCTGCCGCCCGCTCGTCTGCAATATGATTATCTTTTGGGCGTGCCCCTTCGGCCCTGACGGGCCTTCGGGTCGGGCCCCTGCGGGCTCGGCTCTTCGCCTCGGCCCGCCCACCATCCCACACCACACCCTACGCCACCCGCGTGGCTTCGACTACGCTCAGCCAGCGGGTGTTTCCCACGGGCGACGGTCCCTGAGCTTGTCGAAGGGCGGTCCGCCTCGCCTGGCGGCTCGGCGCCCTCCGGGCCCCTCACGCGAACATCGGCTTTTCTCCTGCACGCACTGAAAGCCGTTCACAATGGCGTGCCGGTCTAACCCGAGGCTTTCAACTGCCGGGTCCACTTCGGAATCTTGATGCCGAAAAAGATGCCGCCCACGAGCAGGATGCCTCCTGTGGCAATCCCTGCCATCCCGAAAAAGGGTGTTTCGGGGATTCTGGTAAGAATCTCCGCGGCAAAGGCCGCATACAATCCCATGACCGACCAATACATGAACGAAAAATGAAGATATTTCCAGCTTTTGGACGGTCTCTTCGTCAGGATGGGAATCATCCCCAACCCAAGAGTCAACAGGCTGACGAGGGTGGTGTAGTGGAAAACGCCCCATCCTCCGAAAAGCCGATAAATCATCAAAGCTGTTGCAATTAAGACGACCATGCCGGCCACATACACGTAGCCCACTTGTTTGTGCCTTCGGGTGCCTTTCCGCATGATGAGGACCAGGCTGCCGCTAAGCAGTGCGATGACGGCGGCGATGAGATGGAGCAGGCCGTATGCATCTCCGATGAGGTATTTCATAGACTATTGTTTATGTGTCGGCATGGAAAACGACGATAGACCGGCTCGACATGCCGTTTATTCATAGACGGTTCTTTCCACCTTGTTTTTAATCGGGGGGATGGTCTGAAGATATGCAAATATGGCACCGGCTTCCCGGTCGGTGAGATGCACATACGGCATCATGGGATACGTCAGTGCGGGTCCGTCTTTGACGATTCCATATTTGACGGCGTTGATGAACTCTTCCGCTGTCCAGTTGCCGATGCCGGTTTCTTTGTCAGGAGTCAGGTTGGGTGTGCGCTTGACCCTTCCTTGCTCATCAAATGTCTTATTGCCGCCGGCGAAGTAGCCTTTGCTCCGGCGGGGGTTGAGGTAATTGTTGGTGGCAAAATCAGCAGAGTGACAGGAGAAACAGTCGAGATTATGGGCCAGATAGGCCCCCAGTTCCACGAGGTTGTTGGTGTCGGGCAGCGGGATCGGTGCCGTAGGCATCGGGAAGGGTTTGAAAGCCACCCTGCAAAGCAGTTTAGTCAGGAAAGACGGCGCCGACGGTGTGTCGGGAATGGAGGCGGCTGTCACCATGGGGTCGTTGGACCGTAAGAAAGCGATGACGGCATTCAGGTCTTCATCCGCCATCGTAGGAAATTTGGGCATATAAGGCGGCGCATATTGTCCGTCTTTCTTGATGCCGGTCCTTAGCAGGTAAAGCAACTCGGCGTCGGTCCAGTCGCCGATTCCGTATTTTCTATCCTGCGTGATGTTCGGCGCATAAATCTCGCCGAACTCAGGCGGGGCGTCGAGCACCCTTTTGCCGGTTAATTTCCCCGTTTCCCGGTTTAGATGACAGTTGACGCACAACATCAAAACCAGCTTTTTCCCCCTTGCTATGGCCGCCGGAGAACGCTCCGCTTGAAAATCGATGGCCTCGGTTTCGTATGAAGGAATATCCGACATTCCAATGTAGAGAAGGGCCCCCAAACCGAGCACAATGACGGCTCCCACGGCGACCCCGATGCGTTTGAGAATCTTCTTCATCAGTTTTTATCTTGAAAAAGCGAATGAAATGCATTGCAAATGTATAAAAGTGATGTGAATAGGGTTGGCTTCGATGCGTCTATGGGAATGCATTTTACTTTTTACTTTTATAGTGGCTCTTGTGTTGTGGATGGGTATTGTTAATTGTTAGTAGAAACGTTGCACGCAACGTCTCTATATGCAACGTATCGCCACCTACGCCCCCCCGCCCTGCGGGTATTTCCGCCGATGGAAACGTGTAAGGGCCGGCATGCCGTGCCCTTATAAAACACCGCCCTCTATATGCGTTTTTCATCGTTTTTGCCATCCATTCGGGGTATATGGCCGCCCCTCCAATGTTGCCCGAATCAGGCTTGCTCCCTGAAAACTTCGTGCCTCTGCGCCGCCTCCCTAACTTTGCCCGCATGGAACTGGAAGCGATTCGGGCGTTGGTGCTGGATGTGGTCAATCGGTTGTTGGTGGAAGAGGGGAGAGGCGAGCAGGCCGACTTGCACACGCCGCTGTATGGGCGGGATGGGCTGCTGAACTCGCTGATGCTGATGCGGCTGGTGGTGGAGGTGGAAGAAGCCATTGCAGAACGCACGGGCCGCCCCATTACCCTGACGAGTGCGCAGGCGTTCAGCGCCCGGCGGTCGCCCTTTGCCACGGCGGCGGCGCTGGCGGACTTTGTGAAAGCCCAACTTTCAACGTCGGCCGGATGAGCAAGGTGGTGGTGGTTACAGGCGTCAGCGGCGGCATCGGCGTGCCGCTGGCACGGCATCTGCTGGAGCGCGGCTACGCGGTGGTGGGCCTGAGCCGTCGCCCACCCGAAGGGCTCGAAGGCAGGGTGCGCCACTATCCGGTGGACCTCACGGATATGGATGCCGTGGAAACCGTCGCCCTGCAAATTCGGCGGGATTTCCCGGGTGTTTACGGCCTCATTCACAATGCCGGTGTGGCGGCGATGAACCACGTGCTGACGATGCCGCGCACCGACGTCGAGCGCATCTTTGCCGTCAATGCCGTGGCGCCCGTTCATCTGACGCGCCATCTGGTGCGGGCGATGGTCCGGCAGGGGCGGGGCCGCATCATCGGCGTCTCGTCGGTGGCCGTGCCCTGGCACCTCGAAGGCGAGTCGGTGTACGCCGCTTCCAAAGCCGCCCTCGAAACTTTTCTGCACTCCATCGCCGGAGAGCTGGCGCCCTATCGTATCACCGCCAACGCCATCGGCCTGCCCCCGCTGCAAACCGACCTGATCCGCGGCGTGCCCCCCGAAAAGATGGATGCCCTGCTGCAGCGCACAGCCATCCGGCGCTATCTGCGGCCCGAAGAGATCTTCCCGACGGTGGACTTTTTGATGGACCCCGCCAACGACAGCCTCACCGGACAAACCATCTACCTTGGCGGACCTTAACCTGCGATGGCTTCGGCGCCT
>JALVCQ010000042.1 GCA_027009805.1 Bacteroidota bacterium | reverse complement strand
GGGATCAATTCTTTGCGAAAAAGCCGCCGGCGGCGGTGTTGGGGCTTTTGGTCTTGACTGTTCTTCTCCCTGCATGGGTGGCTTCGAAGGAGTGGAATGACCATGACCGTTCGAAACGTTATATTGTTCGCAATCTGGCCTATAACATTTTGATGTCTTGCGATTCCAATGCCATTCTGATTGTCAACGGCGATAATTCCACCTATCCCGTGTGGTATTTGCAGGAGGTGGAAGGCGTCCGGACGGACGTGCGGGTGGTGAACTATCAGCTGTTGGGTTCGGGCTGGTATGTGGAGCGTCTGAGCAAGGATGCGCACGGGGACGATGCCATTCGCTTCTCTCTGCCGATGGATGCCGTTCGCCGGGAGGCATTTATGCTGGCGTTTTATCGGCCCTTGAAGGGGGGCGATCGCCCCATGGATATCCGTAAGGTGTTGCAATTTATGGGCAGCAACGACCCCCGGGCGCGGGTGATGGTCACCGGCGGCAAGTCGTATCCCTATTACCCCACCCGTCAGTTCTTTTTGCCGGTGGATAAAGAAGCGGCCTTGCGAAGCGGCGTGCTTCGAGAAGATGAACTGCCCTATGCGGCGGATACGGTCTATTTCTCCATCGGCAACAAGCAGCTTTATCATAATGCGCTGATGATGCTCGATATCATTGCTTCCAACCTGTGGGAGCGGCCGGTGTCGATGGTTATTACCAGCGGCGGCCATGTCTTGATGGGGCTGATGCCCTATGCGCGGCAGCGGGGCTATGTCTATACGATTACGCCGATTCGCAAGCCCGACCGGATGCCCGGCCCCGGCTGGGTGGATCTGAAAGAAAGCTATTCGTTTTTGCGGGATAAATTTCGATGGGGAAAAGTGGCCGTCGATTCCACCCGCTGGTATGGAAGTGTGGAACGGCGCCAGCTGTGGACGATGCGGAGCATCTACTTGCGGACGGCTGTCGCCTATCTTCAAATCGGCGATAAAGCGCGGTTCGACACGCTGGGCCGGATGGCCATCGACCGGACGTTGCCCTATATGCGTCCGCGGATGGATGCCGTCTCATGGACGCAAGGATTCTATCAGGCGGGCGACACGGCTTATGCCCGTAAAGTGGCGCTCCCCGCCGTCCGTCAGTTTCAGCAGAACATCCGCTATTTCGAGTCGTTGCCGGCCGAGCGGCGAAAATGGGTCCAGCGGGAGCTTAGCGAGGCCCGACAGGCTTTGTCGCTTTTTGAACGGCTGGCAAAGGAGGCCCATGATCAGACGCTGTTAAAAGCATTGCAATGAGGGGAGTCTTCGTTTTCATCCTTGGCTCGGTGCTCTCTTTGAGTGGTCGGGCGGCGGTGGATACGACCCTGTTCAGCCTGGCTTCACCTTATCATACGATTCGTTCGCACCTTTATTACCTGCAACCTGAAAGTTATCGTCCCGACCTGGCGGCCCAAACGCTGCCCATCAAGGAAAGGAAAACGGCGATTCGGGCGGCGATTCAGCTGAAGCAGATCCTGGATGCGCGAGGACTCTACGTGGACCTGAGCAAGATCCCTGATGATCCGAATTATCGAGATTCGGCCACAGGCAAGCATATCTATGTTCTCTTTAAGGAACTACCGGAGGTGTTTGTCACGAAAAGCGGCCGTCGGTGGCAATACGCTGAGGAAACCGTCAAAGCGCTCCCGCGGCTGATGCGTGAGACCTTTCCATGGGGAACGCATCGGTTGGTGGAATATTTTGCCATGGAAGGCGGTGGAAGGGTGGTGCTGGGTTTGTGGGTGTGGCAATGGATTGGTCTGGCGATTCTTCTCCTACTCAGTATTGTCCTGTATTATGTTTTCTATTATGTTCTTCATCAGGTGCTCAGGTATTGGGCGGCCCGGCACCTTTCCGACCATGTGGCGCGGGTGTATTTGCGCCCCTTGACGGGCATCGCCATCTGGCTGCTGTTGCTTTATCTGTGGCGGCTGTTCTTCCCCGTGTTGCAGCTGCCCATCGCTGTAACGAATGTGTTTCTTAAACTCCTCGATATTGCATATCCGATTGTATGGACGGTGTTGGCATATCGTATGGTGGAGATGGTGATCGCCAGGCTGTGGGAGCGGGTGCGCCAGAGCGAAAGCGTTATGGACGATCAGCTGATGCCGCTCTTTGCCCGCCTGGTGAAAATCGTGGTGGTTTCCATCGGGGGCTTTTTTGTGTTGCGGGCGCTTGGCGTGGATGTGTTGACCCTTCTGGCCGGTGTATCGATTGGCGGGATTGCCGTGGCATTAGCGGCGCAAGAGACTTTGCAACACGTCATCGGCACGATCATCATCTTTCTGGATCGCCCGTTTCGGATTGGAGAGACCATCGCCACCGCCGATTTTGAGGGCGTGGTCGAACGGGTGGGGTTCCGCTCCACGCAAATTCGCCGCTTTGACAATTCCATCATTTATGTGCCGAACGGCACGCTTATCAACAGCCTGATCAACAACTGGGACCGGCGGCAATATCGCCGATGGAAAACGACCTTCGGGTTGACGTATGACACGCCCCCCGCCTTGATTCAACGTTTTGTGGACGGCGTGAAAGAGATTATCAGGCGTCATCCGGACACGCGGAAAGATTACTATATGGTTCGTTTTGTCGAGATGGCGGACTATTCGCTCAATGTCATGATGGTGGTCTATATCCTGGGCGGCAATGATTGGGACCGGGAGATGAAAGCCCGCCATGAGATTCTCTCGGAAGTGTTGCAGATGGCGGAAAGCATCGGCGTCTCTTTTGCCTTCCCCACTCAGACCGTCGAAGTGGTGAAGCTGGATACGCCTCCGAAAGATTCGCATTAGGGATGTGAACGATAAGCGCGCCGTTTCAGCGTAAACTTCGGCCATTCCGTTTGGATAAACGCCAGCGCATAGCTGATGGCGATAGCCCCGGTGCGCATGGCCGAGTGCAGGAAAAAGAAAGCGGCGAAAGACATAAATGCTGTGAAAAGAATGCGCTCATAAGGGTTTCGGATGGTTCGGTAAAAGCGCCAGGGGATATAGACGAGAAAGAAAAGCACGACAACCCCTAACACTCCGTGTTCCGCAAGGAGGCGGGTCAACTCGGCATGGGCGGTGACCCGAGGCGCCAACGGATTATATTCCTGACGGAATCTTTGAGAAAGCCCCGGGCCGATGCCCATCAGCGGGTTGCGGATGAACATTAACAGATCCGACACGATAATCTCAAATCTTCCGCTTGTGATCTTGATGACCCGTTCCTCTTCGGAAGTATAACGGATGTCCGTGTTCTCTTCGATACCCATCAGAAAACGGTGTTCCAGTGCGCCGTGGGTGATCTGGTCCACGACCCAAAAAGCCCCGATCAACAAAGGAATGAGGAAGATGATGGTCCATAATGTCCGACTGGCTCTTAACAAGCCCACCCGAACGCCCTGTAAGTATATCAGAAGTAATTGAATGCTGTTGAGCAGAAGGCCGCCCCGCGTAAAAGTCAAGAGCGAATTGAAGGAAAAACCTGCAATTAAGCTGTATTCGATAATGGGCCTTCGCAACACATTCAGGCGAAGAAAGTAACTGAGAAACAGGGTCATCGTTCCAAATGACAGCATGGTGGCCACCTGATTGGGTCCGAATCCGCCCGAGGCCTGAAAGTTGGCCTCTAACTTCCAGCTGATCTCTGAAAAATCGGGCATCCGCAGGTTGAGGGTGAGCCATAAGACCACGACGGGCATGAGCATAAAGAACAAAAGCGACCGGAGCGAACGCAGCCTGAAAAATCGGCGGTAGAAATAAGTGAGGGCAAGCCCCATGACGATGGGGCCGATTACGTTAAAGCTGAATTGCTGCCGGAACTCCTCGAAGTCTTTGTAGCTGGAATAATTGCCCAATGCAGAGGGCGTGAGTAATGCAATGAGCAGCCAGGGAAACCACATGTAATGTTTCCGATAGGGCGTGATCAAGATGCCCAATATCATGAAATACGCCAGCGAGAACTTGCCGATTTCCCACGGCAGATATATGGCGCTGGGCGAGGCGCGATGCATCACATCCCACAGTCCCAGGTAGGCCCCCCAATAGCCCGCCTCGTGATTCTGGTCGTTGGCCCGGATGACGGCGATGGTCCCCACAGCGATGCTGCTGATGATCCACAACTGTGTAAACTCCCGAACGTAATGAAAAAGAACCGCCAGCAGGATGTGTAATATCAAAATGGGGATCCACGACCGCTCGATAAACTGGTCCATATCGGTAATTCACGCCCTGCCGCGGCGTCAGGCGTGCAAAGTTAGATTTTCCGGAGTTGGGCGGAATGAGGCTATTTTCGCACCTAAATTGAAGGCGCATTTCATGGCTATCCTTTTAGATCATCATTCGCGTGTAATCATTCAGGGATTTACGGGCAAAGAAGGCACGTTTCACGGGCAGCAAATGATAGAATACGGCACCAATGTGGTGGGGGGCGTGACGCCCGGCAAAGGCGGGCAGCAGCATCTGGGCAAGCCGGTGTTTAACACCGTGGCGGAGGCGGTTCGGGAGACCGGTGCCAATGTGAGCGTGATTTTTGTGCCGCCGCCGTTTGCCGCCGACGCCATCATGGAAGCGGCGGATGCGGGCATCGGCCTGATCGTGGCGATTACCGAAGGAATCCCGGTGGCGGATATGGTCAAGGTGAAAGAGTTTCTGGCTCATCGAGACTCGCGTCTGGTGGGACCGAATTGTCCCGGCGTCATTACACCAGGAATCGGAAAAGCAGGCATCATGCCGGGATTTATTCACAAGCCCGGAAAGGTGGGCATTGTGAGCCGTTCCGGAACGCTGACCTATGAGGCGGTTTTTCAAGTGGGGCGTGAAGGACTGGGGCAATCCACATGCGTTGGGATCGGCGGCGATCCCATCATCGGGACCACGATGAAGGAGGCCGTCGAGATGTTTATGAACGACCCCGACACCGAGGGCATCATCATGATTGGCGAGATCGGCGGTCAGATGGAAGTGGAAGCTGCGGAGTGGGTGCGGGAACACGGCACCAAGCCGGTGGTGGGCTTTGTAGCCGGCCGGACGGCGCCTCCGGGCCGACGGATGGGACATGCCGGCGCCATCATCGGCGGAAAGTATGACCGCGCCGACGTCAAAATGGAAGTGATGCGCCGGTGCGGTATTCATGTGGTGGAAAGCCCGGCGGATATGGGACGGACGATGGCCAAAGCCCTGCAATCATAATCCGATGGCGGGAATGTTATCTGATCAAATAGTTATTGTCACCGGCGGAAGCCGGGGAATCGGAAAGGCCATTGTCGAGCGGCTGGTGCAAGAAGGAGCGCGGGTTGCTTTTACGTATCGTTCGTCTGCGGCAAAGGCCGAGGAACTGGTGAATGCCCTCAACGGGGCCGCCGGCGAAGAACGGGTGGTGGCATATCAGTCTGACGCCGCCGATTTTGCTCAGGCTAAAGCCCTGGTGGACGCCGTGATGGAAAAATGGGGACGCATTGACGTGCTGGTGAACAATGCCGGCATCACCCGAGACAATCTGATGCTGCGCATGAGCGAAGAGCAATGGGATGAGGTCATCGCCAACAACCTCAAATCGGCCTTTAACATGACCAAACACGTGCTGCGTCCGATGTTGCGGCAGCGCAAAGGAAGTCTGATTCACATCGGCAGCATTGTGGGCATGCAAGGCAACGCCGGCCAGGCCAATTATGCGGCCTCCAAGGCGGGGCTGGTGGGATTCTCCAAGTCGGTGGCCAAAGAGTTGGGCGGTCGGAATATTCGCTCGAATGTGATCGCGCCCGGCTTTATCGAAACGGAAATGACCGAATCGCTTTCCGAGGACGTGCTGGACCAATGGAAAAAGGTTATTCCCATGGGGCGGCCCGGTCGGGCGGAAGAAGTGGCTGATGTGGTGGTCTTTCTGGCCTCTCCGATGTCTTCGTATGTGACGGGGCAGGTCATCGGCGTTTGCGGCGGCCTCTGGATGTAAGGGCAACCGGACGTCAGTCGATGCTGTGGAGGATTTTTTCCAGCAGCGTCGTCATCCTCTCTTGGTAGTTGAGCAGGGCTTGGCCGGTGGGTCGAATGGCGACGGCGATGTCGATCACCGCCGCCTGATGCCCCAGTCGGGCGGCCAGCAGATAAAGGGCCGATACTTCCATTTCGAAGTTGAGGATGCGGAGACCTTTCCATTCAAAATCGACGAGCCGGTCGGGCAGATTTTCGTAAGGATGCGATATGGGAATGAGGCGTCCCTGTGGAGCAAAGAAGCCCGGCGCACAAACGGTTAATCCCTGATGGTCGGCAACGGATGAGAGGCGCGCTGTTAATTCGGAAGAGGCGCCGGCCACGTATGGCCACAGGGGCACGCCTTTGCGGATGAGGTATGATTTGAGGGCGCTTTCGACGGTCCATCGCGTTTTGTCTTCGGGCGGCGGGTAAAAATGGGCGAGGTTGTCGAGCCCTATGGCGTAGCGGCTCATGATGGCGTCTCCGGGCTGGATGAAGGGATGGAGGGCGCCGCACGTGCCCACGCGAATCCAGCGGAAAGGCCCCAGGGACGGCCGGCGGCGGGCCAGGGCATCCATCTCGACGGCGGCGATTTCGATGTTATCGGTGCCGATGCCGGTGGATAGAAAAGTCAGTCGCCGCCCCTGGAATGTGCCTGTGGCGGATTGAAATTCCCGATTGCTGCGGCGGACTTCCACCCGATCGAGCAGATGGGAAAAGGTTTCCACACGCCCCGGATCACCGGTCAGGATAACTGTGGGGGCGATCTCCTCGGGCGCCAGCCCCAGATGGTAAATCCGCCCGTCGGGGCGAAAGATGATGTCAGTCGGCTTCATGGGAGCTGTCTTGTTCGGCTTCGTAACGATCGAAGGCCTGAATGATTTCCTCCACCATCGGATGGCGCATGACGTCTTCCTTGGTGTATTCGATGACCGCCACGCCTTCAAGCGGGCGAAGGATTTCGATGGCGCGCCGCAGGCCCGAATGGGAAGGACGGGGCAGGTCGATCTGGGTGATGTCGCCGGTGATGATAAAATGTCCCTGCGGCCCCAGACGGGTCAGGAACATTTTCAGCTGCGTGAGGCTGGCATTCTGGGCTTCATCCAAAATCACAAAGGCTTTGTCGAGCGTGCGACCGCGCATGAAAGCCAGCGGGGCGATTTCGATGACGTCTTCCTCGATAAGCTGCTGCACGGCGTGGCGGGGCATCAGGTCGTGGAGCGCATCGTAAAGCGGGCGGAGGTAAGGATCGACCTTTTCTTTGAGGTCTCCCGGCAGGAAGCCCAGCTTCTCGCCGGCTTCCACGGCGGGACGGGTCAGGATGATGCGCTTGATTTGTTTGTTTTTCAACGCCCGAATGGCCAGCACCACCGCCAGATAGGTCTTGCCCGTGCCGGCCGGCCCCACGGCAAACACCACCTGATTGTGTTCCACTGCTTCCACCATTCTTTTCTGGTTGGGCGTTCGGGCCTTAATGGGCGCACCGTCCACGCCGTAGAGGATGATGTCTTCGCTGTTGTCGATGGGCTCATCGATGGGCACATTCAGTAGCTGCCGCAGTTGTCGTTTGTCCAGTTCGCCGTGGCGTTTGATGTAGTGGATGATGCGCTGCCAGTGCTTTTTGAGCGCGTTCAACTCGTCTTCGGCTCCGATGGCGATGACGGTGCCGCCGCGTTCTTTGAGGGTGACGTGCGGAAAACGTTTTTTGAAGACTTTTAACATCCGATGCCCGGGCCCGAGAATGTCCACGGGATGGATGCCCTCAATGGGCAATTCGATTTGCTGCGCATGTTGTTGCGTCATAGAAACGATTAACTGATTTCATGAATGGAGATGATGCGGACGCCGGCCTGCTGCATATCGTGGAAGGCTTTTTGTTCGTCGTCGGGCGCGAGGTTGACGGCCCGGACGGCTTCTTTGACGACGTAGGCGGCAAAGCCGAGTCGGGCGGCATCCCGGGCCGTGGCCCGCACGCAATAGTCGGTGGCCAGACCGGTAACGTAAAGGTCGGTGATGCCGTGATGCCGCAGCAGATGTTCGAGGTCGGCGTTGGTGGCTTCGAAGGCCGAATAGCCGTCGTCGTCGGTGCTGGTGCCTTTCAGAAAAACCCGCTGGATGCGGGCGGCGTTCAGCGCCTGCGGGAAGCGGGCGCCCTCAGTGCCCCGCACACAATGCACCGGCCAACGGTCGAAGTGGGTGGTCCGCCGCGGATGCCAGTCTTTGGAAGCCCAGATGACTTCAAAGCGATCCATCAGGGCGTTGATGGGCGCGATGACTTCGTCGCCGCGGGGAACGGCCAGCGCACCCCCGGGCAGGAAGTCGTTTTGCACGTCCACAATAAAGAGGGCTTTCATTGTTTGTGCTGTTTTTGTTCAATGAGAGAATGTTTTAGCTCCCATAAATGTTCGCTGACGCCCACTTTGTAAATGTGTGGGTTTTCGAAGCGGAGCATTTCAGGCGGTGTGAGGGCTAATCGTCGTCGTCGGTATTCATTGATGCGGTAGGGATCCCGTTCGATGTCGGCGGGTCGGCCCTCGATCATGACCGGATGCAGCAGGGCTTCCCGGGGCAGGTCGCCTACCGGCGTCCACAGCCGGCGATGCACCGGATGAACCAGCCGTTTCACGTGCTGCGGGTCTTCTTCCGCCAACAGAATGCCGTCTCGATAGAAAAGCCCGCCTGCGTCGTAGTATCGGAAGACGCGCTTGCGTCCCGGCAGGGTGGTCTTTTCCGGATCGTCGGAGATTTTCATGCGCGGCCGGCCGTCGAAGCTGGACAGCTTATACACGCCGTCGAGTGCCGGACATTGATAAGAAGTCACCAGCCGCGTCCCCACGCCGAACCCGTCGATGGGGGCTTTTTGTTCGTTCAGGCTGCGGATGATCCATTCGTCCAGCTGGTTGGAAGCGAAGATTTTTACGTATGAAAGGCCGGCTTCGTCGAGCATCTTGCGGGCGTGTCGGGCCAGATAGGCCATGTCGCCGCTGTCGATGCGGATGCCCAGTAGGCGGTGTCCCCGGGCTTCCAGTTCTTTGGCCGTGATGATGGCGTTGGGCACGCCCGAGGCAAGGGTGTGATAGGTGTCCACCAGCAGGATGCTGCGGTCGGGATATCGGCGCACGAACGCCCGGAAGGCTTCCAGCTCGTTATCAAACGCTTGAATCCACGCATGCGCCATGGTCCCCGTTATTCGGATGCCGTAACGGCGTCCCGCTTCGACGTTGGACGTGGCGGCCGCTCCCCCGATGACGGCGGCCCGGGCCGCTTGAATGCCCCCCAGCCCCTGCGCCCGCCGCAGGCCGAAGTCGAGAAATATCCGTTCCGGCTCCACCACCTGCGAAATTCGGCCGGCCCGTGTGGCCACCAGCGACTGGAAGTTGACCATGTTGAGCAGCAGCGTTTCGATAAGCTGGGCTTCCAGCAAGGTGCCTTCCACCACAACCAGCGGCGTATTCGGAAATACGATTTCCCCCTCATGAGCGCTGTATATGGTGCCTTTGAAGCGAAAGTCCCGCAAATAAGTCAGAAACTCCGGCTGAAATCCCGACGCCCGAAGGTATTCCAGCGCTTCCGACGAAAAACGAAAGTCGGAAAGAACATCCACCACGTCCGCCATGCCCGCAAAGACCACATAACCGCCGCCACACGGCACTTTCCGGAAGAAGTAGTCGAACGATGCCGCTTTTTCGGCCATTCCTTCATAGAAATAGCCCTGGGCCATGGTCAGCTCATACAGGTCGGTGTAAAGCGGCCATGCGATGTCGAGCGACCGGATGCCGGGATTTTCTTTCATGCCGGGTGTTGTTTCAAAAAGGTGGCTGCGGCGGCGTTAAACTCGGCAGGATTTTCGATGTTGGCCATGTGAGCCGCCTTGGGAATGATAGTCAACGGCAGCTGGTGGCGTCGGGCGAAGGTGCGCATTTTCCAGCGGACGAACCAGTGGTCGTGTTCGCCCAGAATAAGCCCCGTAGCAGGCGGCGGCTGATAGCGGGAAAGACCCCGATATTGCATGGCGGCCTTCCAGACGGCGAACCAGCGTTTTTTGCCCATCCGCTCGAAACATTGCCGGACATATTGCGTAAAGGCTCCACCCGACGCCCGCTGTTTCGGGCTCAACATCGGCTGCAGCGTCCGGAAAAACAGCCCGATGAGCCGGCGGAAAGGCAACAATCGCAAGAGAACCCATAACAGATAGGAGAGAGCATAGTAAAAGGGTGTGGCCCACCAGGGCACGCTGAAGTCGATGGGCGAGTCCACTATAAGCAAGCCGCGCACCCGATCGGGATGGTGATGCGCCCAATACATCGCAATCATACCGCCCAGGGAAAGACCGCACACATAGACGCGCTCGTCGGGAAAAAGCGCTTCAACGAGGGCGTGAAGCTCAGCGGCCCATTGCGGCACCCGGCATGGCCATCCAGCGGGAAGGTGGCTTTGTCCATGACAGCCGAGGTCGTAGGCCACGGTGCGGAAAGACGAAGAAAAGTAACGTTGCTGTTTGTCCCACATGGCGTGGTCGAGCCATGCGCCGTGAATAAAAATCAACGGCGGCCCTTCTTCGCCCATGCGGCGATAAAAGACCCGGTGCCGACCGCTGACAACATACGGCATCGCCGAACAAGATCAGGATTGATGTGGTTTCAGCGTGTAAACGTATTCTTCCACCACGGGATTGTAAAGCAGCGTTTCGAGGGCTTTTTCAACTTTCCGGCGGGCTTCTTCTTCGTTATCCGCCGCAATGATCATGTGGATGTGCTTGCCTATGCGGACGTCTTGCGCGTCCTCAATCCCGAGCTTTTGCAGCGCCTCTTTGACGGTCCGTCCTTGCGGGTCGAGCAGCCCTTTCAGCGGCATGATGTCGATTTCCACGGCAAAATTCATAAGCCTTTGACCTGTTTTGAAAGCAATAAGGAATACGCAAAATACAGAATGATGAGCGCCCACAGCCCCAGGTAGCCCAGTAAGCCGATGAGCACGGCCGCTAACAGCAGAAACACCCCGATGAGCGCCGGCGGGCGCCGACGGACGGAAAAGTCCCATTTCAGGCTTAACAAGGGCATGCGGGAAAGCATCAGGACAGCCAGGACGAGCGTCAGGCCGATCAGCACACCGGGCCGAAATAGGTATTCATGAAAGTAAATGCTTTTGCCCTGAATGACGATGAGGTCTTGATGGGCGGTGACAATCGGAATGGATGCCACAATGAAGGCGGCGAAAGGCACGGGCAGCCCCCGAAAGTGGTGGGCCGTAGTGGAGAGGAGGTTAAAGCGGCCCAGCCGCACCACCGCCGCCGCCAGAAACACAAAGGAAGCCAGCGAGACGACCGGCAGGCGGCCTATCACCACATTGTAAAGGTCGCCCGGGTTGGGCGCTTCCAGCAACAATACGTGAAGGATGACCGCCGGCAACACGCCGAAACACACCACATCCACAAGGCTGTCCAGCTGCTTGCCCAGCTCGCTTTTGGCGTTCAACAGGCGGGCCGCCAGCCCGTCCAGAAAGTCCAGCACCGCGCTCACAATCACCATCCATGCCGCAAAGACCAGGTCGGCCTGATGGAAGGTTTTCAGCGGATGATAGTAGCTGACGTTGAGGGCGTGTAAAATCCCTACGAATCCGAAGAACAGGCCCGTGAGGGTGATCAGGTTCGGAATCCAGCGAATGATGCGCGTCATGATTTATGCGTTGGCGTTGTCTTCCGGCATGGGCAATACGGCCAAGACGGTCCGGGCGCCCTTCACGGTTTCATCTAATTTGACTTCTATTTGAGAACCCGGCGGAATGAGGACGTCCACCCGCGAGCCGAATTTGATAAAACCGAGTTCTTCGCCCTGTTCGACCCAGTCGCCCTCGTCAAGATAGCATTTGATGCGACGGGCCAGCACACCAGCGATTTGACGGACGCCGATATGCTGTCCATACTCGGTCCGGATGATGATGGAGGTTCGCTCGTTCCGTTCCGAAGCCTTCGGATGAAAGGCCACCAGATATTCCCCCGGATGATATTTGCAGCTCACCACCTCTCCTGAGATCGGCACCCAGTTGATATGCACCCGAAACGGCGACATGAAGATGGAAATCTGAATGCATTCGCCCAGCGGCGGCGGGAGAAACACCGTCTCGAGCGCCACCACGCGCCCGTCGGCCGGCGAAAGGATGGTCTGGCTGTCATACGGCGGCTTGCGCCGCGGCCGACGGAAAAACTGCAAAAAAGCCAGAAATATGGTGGCCGCCCCCAGCGAAGCCACCGTCACGTCCACACCCAGTTCCACCGCCACCCAGATGAACAGGATGAGCAGCAACGTCAGCTTGGCCAGAAAACGCCACCCTTCTCGGTGGATGGTGATCATTGAAGGAAGGGTTGCCCGTAAAAAGGATGAAGCACTTCAGGAAGGAGGACCTTTTCGCCGTTGAAGTTGTTTTCCAGCAGCGCCGCCACAATGCGCGGCAACGCCAGCGCACTTCCATTCAACGTATGAACCAGCTGCGGCCGCCCTGCGTCGTCCCGATAACGGAGCTTGAGCCGCGCCGACTGGAACGTCTCGAAGTTCGACACCGAACTCACCTCAAGCCAGCGCTGCTGACCGGCGGCAAACACTTCCAGATCGTAAGTCTTGGCACTGGCCGTCCCCAGGTCGCCCGCACAGAGGCTTACCACCCGGTAAGGCAATCCCAGCTGCTGCAACAACCGCTCGCCGTGGGCCGTCATCTCTTCAAGGATCTCATAAGATTGCTCGGGACGGCTGATGACCACAATTTCCACCTTGTCAAATTGATGGACGCGGTTCAATCCCCGCACCTCCTGCCCATACGATCCCGCTTCCCGCCGAAAGCAGGGCGAGTAGGCCGTCAGCTTATAAGGCAGACGTTCCCCCGGCAGAATCTCGTTGCGGTAAATATTGGTAACGGGCACTTCCGCCGTGGGAATCAAATAGAGGTTGTCTTTGCAGACATAATACATCTGGTCGTCCTTGTCGGGCAGTTGGCCCGTGCCCCGAGCCGAAGCCTCATTCACCAGATACGGCGGCCACACTTCTTCAAAGCCCGCTGCGATGGCTTCCGACAAAAAGAAGTTGATCAGCGCCCGCTGCAAACGCGCACCGCCTTTGCGATACAACGGAAAGCCCGCCCCCGTAATCTTCGCCCCCCGTTCGAAGTCGATGATCCCCAGCGCCTGGGCCACTTCCCAGTGCGGGACGGGAGCCGATGCACGGACCGGCGCCTCATGGGTGCGCACCACTACGTTGTCGGCTTCGCCTTGCCCGTCGGGCACCGACGGATGCGGAATGTTCGGAAGGTCCAGCAGCAGCGTGTCCAGCGCTGCTTCCACCTCGGCCAGTTGCTGCTCCACCGTTTTGACCGACTCTTTCAGCGCCGCCGCTTCCGCCCGAGCCTTGTCCGCTGCTTCCCGCTCGCCCTGCTTGAAAAGCCGGCCCACTTCCGCAGCCATCTTCTTGCTTTGGTTCAACAGCTCATCCCGTTGTTGTTGCAGCCGGCGCCGTCGGGCGTCCATCTCCATAATCTCATCGACCCGTGAAACGGGCGCGTAGCCGCGCCGGGCCAGCGCTGCTTTGACCTGTTGCGGATCTCGGCGGATATCTTTGAGCAATAGCATGCCTGATAGAAAGTTAAGGCGGCAAATTTAGGCCATCATGGGCGGTCGGAGGGCCTACGGCACGAAGGTGATGTGTCCGGGGATGATGCCCGTGGTGAAGCTGTCGATGATGGCCGGATGCGACGGGCTGCGCGTGAGAATGAGCAGCTTGCCCGGCTGAACGTAGTCGATGGCGTCGGTGAGCAGCAACCACGGCCGCCGCGGGTGGCAGACCACGTGATAAATAATCCGCCCGCCGCCCGAAAAATAGGGCGTGCTCGGCAGGGATGCAGCTGCCACCGGCATCCGGTAAAGGTCCCCTTGATAGGTGAAAAACAGCGTGTCGGCCCCCGGCGTAATGGCCAGATGCCCGGGCCGGCTTTTACGATCGGGAAACACAAAGCTGTCCACCGGCGTCAGCGTCGGCAGTTCCACCCGATACAGCGCCGGCAACACCTCCTCAAAGCCGCCGTTGCACAACACCCACAGAAAGTCGTCCCTGTCTAACACCATCCCCGCCACCTCTTTCCGCAGGCGCCGCCACTGCACGATGCGGTCGGTGGCCGGGTCCAGTAAAAACACCGTCCCCGACTTCACCCCACACCCCACAATGCCCGCCGCCGTCGGCACCCATTCTTCCGTCCAGTCCGGATAGCCGATGGTGTCGATGACCCGGTTGCTGTCCAGCGAAACTACACTCACAGCCTGCGCATACAGGTCACTCACATATGCCCGCCCATCGCCCGCCGCCGTCAGATATCGCGGCGACGTCAGCCCCCCAATCGTCCCTTCCGAACGGGCCGTCAACGGGTCGATAACCTCGATCCGCCCCGAGTTGTTCACCACCACATACCCCTTGCCCCCCATTATCGCCATCGACTGCGCCACGTCTCCCAGCGGCCGCCGGTTGGCCTGCTTGAAAATTCCATTGAATATCGTCATGCTGTCTTCCGAAAAGAAAGACAGGCTGGCGTTTCCCCACCGAAAATTCCCCTCATTACAGATGAAAAAACCCGGCCCCTCATATGGATGATGGGGCGCCGGCGCCGGCGGCGGATCGGAGCGGCATCCCACCGTCCCCAACCATAACGCCCCCATAAGAAACCACAGAATACGCACCACAGGAAAATTTAAGGCGTGCAAACTTATGAGAAGCACCTTTTGGGCATGCCCCCCTTCTGCCTGATTGCAGAACACCGATGAACGAACGCCGATTGAAGAGCAAAAAGGATAAATTAAAACAAAATCTTAAATCAAAAATCAGTGTTCGGTGTTCGATGTTCAGTAGGGGCACGGCATGCCGTGCCCCTACGAAACGCATGTCCATGCGGGCTATCTTGGCCCCCATCCGTAGGGGCAACGCATGCGTCGCCCCTACAAAACCATGTCCTACGGGCATTCCTGCCGACATTGCCGCCAATGAACGGATAGGGGCGACCGGCCGGTCGCCCCTACAAAACCATACCTCCCAGGCATCCCCGCATATTTTCCACACAAAAAAACGTCCCCGCCCTCCCGAAGGAAGGCAGGGACGTTCTGCGCATTCCACAAAAGCCCCGAGGAGCCCCTACCGTTTCATCACCTTCACCATCTCGCTGCCCGAAGCGGTGATCACACGCACCGTGTAAACGCCTGCCGGCAAGCCGGACGCATCCACACGCAGCGTCTGAACCACGCCGCCCAACGCCACCGTCCGACGCCACACCGTTACACCGCGGACGTCTTCCACCTGCACCTGCGCCGTCCCCTCACCTGGAGGCAACAGCACTTCCAGCACATCCGCAAACGGATTCGGACGAACCGTCACAGCGCCCGCTTCGCCGTCGAAGAACAGCTTACGAACGCCGCTCTCGGTGGTGGTGCCGTCGGCATCCACTTCCACGATGCGATAGTAGCGCACGCCCCGCTTGTTGGGCTCACGATCCACAAACTCGTATTCACGCAGTTCACTGCTTTCACCG
>JALVCQ010000041.1 GCA_027009805.1 Bacteroidota bacterium | reverse complement strand
CACTTCCAGCTCATCCCCTTCCTGATAGCCCACGTGACGATAGACGATCTTTCCTTCCTTATCCACAATAATCAGGTAAGGGATCATCATGTAGTTCAGCGCCCGGCGGGTGTTGCCGTTCGGGTCCAGCAGCACTTCATACTTCCATCCTTTCCCTTTGACAAAAGGCGCCACCTTATGCACGTTGCGGGAGTTGTCAATGGAAATCGCCACAAAACGGGCATGGTAGCGCTTGCTCCATTCTTCCACGAAGTCGTTGGTATTATCCAGCTCACGCTTGCAGGGCGTGCACCACGTGGCCCAGAACGAGATCACCGTGGTTTTCTTTCCCGCCAACACCCACTTTTGCAGGCTGACTTCTTTCCCATCCAGGGTGCGGACTTTCACATCCGGAATCTCGCGGGCGCCCTGTGCCATAGTAAAAAACGACCACAGCAGCGCAAACGTTGAAAGGACAAACAGGCGTTTCATCATCATCAGAAAGTTAGTTCCACGGCAAATAAAGCAACTTTCGTGCAAAGCCGAAAATCCTCTCAAAGAAGACCGGACTCGAAAGTTAAATCTCCTGCTGGTAGTCATAAGCCTGGTCAAAACGCAACGTTTCGACTTTTAGGAAATCGTGGATTCTTTTACGGGCCATTTTCACATATTCTTCGGCGATTTCAATACCGATATAGTTCCGGCCGTGTTTTAAGGCGGCGATCGCCGTGGTTCCGGACCCCATAAAAGGATCGAGGATGATCTGGGCGTTGGTGGAAGTTACGATGCGTTCAATCAGGTTTAACGGAAAGGGAGCGGGATGTGGATTTCGGGTCTCCTGCATAAATTCCCACACGTCGCCGTGGCGGTTGGCCCCAGGTGCCAGTTTGAATTTCTTCTTAGCAATCAGATAAATCACCTCATAGGTAGGCAGAAAATAGCCGGGATTAAAGTTGATTCCACCTTTGCGTTTCCAGATAATGATCTGTCGAACAGGAAATCCTGAGACGATATCTGCCCGATCCTGTAACAGGCCGCCCTGCACGCGCCATTTATGATTGTAAAAGATGGCTCCATCCTCTTTTAACAGGCGCATCATTTCCGTCAGGCAGTCTCGTTGCCATTGGACATACACCTCATGCGGGAGGGCATCGTCGTAAGTGGCATAGCCTTCTACCAGACGGGCATTCTGCCATTTGCCCTTATTAGGATTTTTTAATCCGTTACCCGTGGAATTTTTGATATTGTAAGGCGGTGAGGTAATGACCAGATCAATGCTCTCATCCGGCATGGAACGCATCACATCCAGACAATCGCCCTGAATAATTTTGTTCAAGAACCGTTCAATCAAGGGTGCTCGTTTTGGCTTCTGAAACATAGCAAAGTTATGTGTTCTCACAAAACATATCGGTGCAACGAAGTCGAATCCCGCACCCGCAAAATGTGCCCTACCACCGTAGCACAGTGAGCGCCAATCCGTTCTTCCCTCCCCCCCAACAAGATTTCGCCCATCTTTGCAGCCGGTGAGTTCAAGGAATTATGACGCAATCATCTTCATCCATCGACCGGCATCTGCAAGCCCTTCGGGACGTGCTGGAAGTGCTTTACCGGCTGCGGCGGGAATGTCCGTGGGATCGGAAGCAGACGTGGGCTTCCTTGCGGCCCTACACCATCGAAGAGCTGTATGAGCTGGTGGAAGCACTGGCCAATGAAGACCGGGCAGCCGTTCGGGAAGAGCTGGGCGACGTGCTGATGCACATTGTGTTTTATGCCCGCATCGCCGAAGAACAGGGCTGGTTCGACCTGGCCGACGTGGCCCATTCCTTAAAAGAAAAACTCATCCGTCGGCATCCGCACATCTTCGGCGACACGTCCGTGAAAGACGCCGACGAAGTGGCGCGCAATTGGGAACAAATCAAAACAAAGGAGAAGAAGGCCGGCGGTGTGTTGGCGGGCGTTCCGGCGGCGTTGCCCTCCATCGTCAAAGCATTTCGCCTGCAAGAAAAAGCGGCGGGCGTGGGCTTCGACTGGCCGGAGATGCCCCCGGTCATCGAAAAGGTCGAAGAAGAACTGGCCGAACTGAAAACCTCGATACAGCAAAAAGACCCCTCCGCCATCGAGGAAGAAGTGGGCGACCTGCTGTTTTCGGTCATCAACCTGGCCCGGAAGTTGGGCGTGGATCCCGACGGTGCGCTCGAACGCACCAACCGCAAGTTCATCCGGCGCTTTGAACAGATCGAAGCCCATGCTCGGCAGGCCGGGCGCGCCCTCGACCAGATGGGCCTCGAAGAGATGGACCGGATATGGGAAGATAGCAAGAAAAAACCGTAGCTATCGGCCGGCCTCAAAGGCAAGGTCGAAAAGACGGGTGCGCACGTTGGTGGTAATCAGGCGACGATTGCTCATGGTGGGAAAGGTTCGATTGGATAGGAACACAAACCCCACCGCGGGCTGGTAGAAACGGCCCAGATACGGGATACCGCGCAAGAACTCGAATCGGCGCGGGGCGGCCCAGAAGTAGGTGCCGGTAAAACCGGAATGCCCGAACGAGGAAGCGGGCGCCAGCTCACCGGCGGGCGAAGGCTCGTCCCGCCGACAGGCCGGCTTATCGAATCCCAGCCCCCGCCGCACATCCGGACACAGCCCCCCACGCGTAAACCGTTCAATCGTGGCCGTCTGCAAATAGCGGCGACCGCCATACCATCCGCCGCTGAGGAAAAGGTGCACCATCTTGGCCACATCGTGGACGTTGGAAAAGAGACCGGCATGCCCCGCCGTGCCGCCCAGCATCGCCGCCGCCATGTCGTGGACGGCGCCCCGCAGGGTGTCGTGCCGGAAATAGTCGTCCACTTCGGAAGGCACGGCCTCGGCGGCCCGTCCCTTCAAGAAGGGCGCAAACATCGTATGGTTCATCCCCATCGGCTCCCAGAAATGTTTTTTCAAAAACGCCTCAATGGGCCGGCCGGTCAGGCGCTCCACCGCCCGATGCAGGTAATACATGCCGAGGTCGCTATACCGATAGCTGCCCCGGTCACGCAATGACAGCGTGTCCACGTGTTGCCAGAGCGTGTCCACGTAATCTTTCCGCATGAAAAGCGAAGGTGTGATCGGCACGCTGAAGCGGGCATCCCGCTTGCGGGAAAAAATGCGGACGCCTTCCTTTTTTTCTTTTTCCAGAAAAATGCGGTAGAAAGGCACCCACGCCGGCAGGCCGCTGGTGTGGCGCAACAGCGCTTCCACCGTCAGGCTGCCGTGAAGCGTGCCGGCCATCTCGGGCAGCAGCGCCCCCAGCGAATCGGCAAGGTGGATGCGGTTTTCCTCATACAACTTCATCACCGCCAGGGTGGTGGCCATCACCTTCGTGAGTGAGGCGAGGTCGTAGAGGTCGAACTCATCCACGGGCCTCACCGAATCGTAAGTATGCCAGCCGCGAGCGCCCCACCACCATGCGTAATGATCGGCCATGGCCATCACCTGACAGCCGGGCATCGCCTGCGAGTCGATGGCGTGTGCGATGAGGGTGTCCATCATCCATGCTGCATGCGGATCGACGGCGGCTTCTTCGGGAAACGAGCAATAAAAGATTCGGGCGGCGGCCACGATGGGAAGCCACTTGTTTTTTTCTTCAAAGGCGGGAAACGGCGTGACGGGAATGTGGCGGGAAGGCTCGGCATCCCGAACAAACTTGCTCTGCCCGGCCCCGGCCCATCGGTGCACCACCGCCCGATGGAAATAGGGCTGGTCTTCATACCCCTGATAAAAGGCCACTGCATGCGGAAAGAGGCGCAACGCATACGGGCTGCCGAAGTTGAAGACCACCGTCTTGCGGCCCGCTTGCAGCCCGCCGAGGCGCGTCCGCAGCACCTTTGAAAGTCCAAAAGTGCGGGCATTCCACATGTTCAGGCGATGGAGGCTCACAATCACGTAATCAGCCATGGCCAGCGAGTCGGCAATGGCTTTCCAGCGTCGCCACGGCGTGGCGTCATCCAGTCGGAAAATACGGTTTACGCCATACCGGCGCATCATGCGCCCGACTTCGTTATCGGTGGAATCGTTGACGATTAACACGGCCCATGAGGGCGAGTCGATACGGGTGGGCGGCAACGGCGGCGCCTGCGGCGAACGCCAGCCCGACACCGCAAGCTGGGCGATTTGCACCAGCAACAGCGAATCGCTCCGGCTGCCCCGGGCGCGGGCCACACCCGCCGGGTCGGGAAGCCGCGGCGTGTTCCGAAGGCCCAGCCGATAGCGCAATTTGAGGATGCGCCTGACGCTTCGGTCCAGTTGTCTTCGGAACGCCGGGTCTTTTCGGGCGGTGGCCATCACATGCCTGATCACCCTTTGCGGTTGGGGAGGCATCAGCAACACGTCGCATCCCGCCCGGATGGCTTTGACGCCGAGGCTGTCGGTAGGCACCCGTTTCGTGGCGCCTTTCATATTCAGCGCGTCGGTAAAGACCACACCCTGAAAGCCCAGCTCGCCGCGCAGCAGGGAATCCACCATCACCGGATCGAAAGGTGCCGGCAGCGGAGACGGACTCAAAGCCGGCGCCAGCAGATGCCCCACCATGACGGCATCCACACCCTGACGAACCAGCCGTCGAAACGGCCACAATTCCCGCCGGCGCAGCAATTCCGCCGAATGACGAATGACGGGAAGGTCTTTATGCGAGTCGAGGTGCGTGTCGCCATGCCCGGGGAAATGCTTGATGACGCCGACGAGCCCCTCCTTTCGCATGCCCTGAAGATAGGCGGCGGCATGGGCCGTCACGCGTTCGGGGTCTTCCCCGAACGACCGAAGGTGGATAATCGGATTTTGCGGATTGCTGTTGATGTCCACCACCGGTGCGAAATTGACGTGAATGCCGAGGGCTCGAAGCTGCTGGGCGATGTGGCGTGCGGCCCGGTAAGTCCACCGGGTTTGTTCCAGTGCGCCCAGCGTCATCGCTTTGGGAAAGGCGATGACGCTGTCGAGGCGCATCGCCGCACCCCATTCGGCATCGAGGGCAAACATCAACGGCCGGGGCGTGTGCTGTTGAAGGTAGCGAATCATCCGGATGGTCTGGACGGGCCCGCCCTGAAAGACAATCACGCCGCCGGCGTGGGTTTGCCGAATCAATTCAGCGACTTGCTGATAATGACGAAAGCCCTTTTTCGGGTATGCAGGCACCATCAACGTCAGGCCGGCCTTTTCGGCGGGCGAAAGGCGCTGGAAGGCCGCTTCCACCCATGCCGCCGCCTGCTCGTCATCCCTGCGCGCCTCGCTTTCTCCGATTTCCGCTGTGGTTGAAAAAGAACAGGGCAACAGGAGGAGGGCGCCGAACAACAACCCGAAAACCAGAAGGCGCATCAGATCATCAGCACCTTATATTGGACCGGCAGGTCTTTAAGCGGCATGGCGAAGGTGTCGGCGCGCAGACCCAGCCGCATGGCTTCGAGGGCCACGATGTCGTTAGGGGCGATATTCCCCAGGTTGACGTCGGCCCCCATCATTTTAAGGAACCAGACCTGCTGGGATTTGCGGGGGGCTTCCCAGATGATTTTCTCATTGGGAATTCGGGTCAGGATTTCCTGAATGAGACCGGAGCGAACCTCGCCGCTGCTTCGGAAGATGCCCACCGTGCCGCTCTCCCGCGCCTCGGCAATCAGGTATTTCGACCCGGCCCGTAGCTCTTTTTCCATCAATTCGATCCACCGATACGGCGGGATGATAATCTGGGCGTCTTTCGAGCCGATTTCAGAGAGCACATTGTAATGTTCGGAAAGCGTATGAATAAAGCCGCATTTGGCATCGTGGGGCATTTCCAGCGAGCCGTCCGAGACCTCTACCCATTCGAGCTGATAGTGGTCCAGCATCCGCATGTAATCCTCAAATTGGTCCCTGACGATAAATGCCTCGAAAAGGGTTCCACCAAAATAGACATGAATGCCGGCCGATCGATAAAGGGCGATTTTCTCTTCCAGCTGACGGCTAACCACGGCGGTGCCAAAGCCCAGCTTGACGAAGTCGATATGATCACCGGCCAGTTCCAGCAAGCCTTCCACCACATTCAACGGCAGCCCCTTGTCCATCATCATGGTCACGCCGTAGCGGCGCGGGCGCCGGGTGCGCTCCGGCAGATGCCGAAGGGTCTCACGAAGTTTATTCACTGGAGTTGTCATTATCTTCCGACGAAGAAGTATTGAAGAGATCGTCCCACGTGCCGCCCAGAAAGCGGTGCATGGCCTGATCAAAGAAGAGAGAGAAGCCCTGCGGGTTAATGACGTTCCAATCCCATCCCCACTCATTGGCTTTTTCCAGATATTCGAGGGCTTCCTTCTTGCGGTTTTGCTGAATGGCGATGATGCTCATTCGGAGGTAAATTTCGCCCAGTGTGGGATCGGTTTCCAATGCTTTTTTGTAGTGCCAGCGGGCCTGCTCCCACTGCTTGCGAAACAGATACAGATTTCCCAGCGCCACCAGGGGCGTGGGAAGGTCGGGATGGCGGCGGTGAAGGGCGGTCAGGAAACGAAACAGTCGGGCGTTGCCGCCGGCGATTCGATACACCACCACAGCCATTTCGGCCCACTGTTCCAGATAAGGATGCGCCGAGAATCCTTCCTCAAAAGCCTGCAAGACCTGCCGACGACGACGACGCACCAGATGATAGATGACCCGCACCATCGCCAGCTCCGGCCCCGAAGTTTCTTCCGTTTGCAGTTCCGACAGGCGGTGTTCGGCCTCCTCGAAGCGCCCTTGAATGATCAGCAACTCGATATAGGTGGCCACAATGCGGTCATCGTCAGGGCTCAGCGACAGCGCCTGCTCCAGCATCTCTTCCGCGGCGTCGAACTTTCCCTTTGCCGCCAACAACGAAGCCTTCCACCACAACAAGTCCGCCGAATAGGGCCGATACTGGAGGGCCCGTCCAATCAACTCCCACGCGTCCGAGAACCGACCGGTCTCCACAAACATCTGGACCATATCGGAGATGTCGTCTTCATCCGAAGACAAATAAAAGGCAGGGTCGGTCGGGACCTCTTCGTCATCTTCTCCGTCGTCATCAAAGTCTCCGTTCGGTTCCGCTTCCTCCGGCTTCTCTTTTTCGGCCTCTTCAAGATAGCGGAGCACCTCTTCGCGGGGGATTTCATCGAGGAACTTCCGAATCAACTCGTCCACTTCCCGTCCGTGCTCATCCGCCCCGTCCAGCGCCTCGATTTCCCGCCGCAACAATTCCCGCTCCTGGTCGGAGGTGAAGATTTGCCATTCAGAAGCCAGCTTATCCAGAAAACGATCGAAAGAGGATTCGGGGACCATACTTTTGCTCATTCCAGACCTTATAACGCTAAATGTATGGGCAAAATTAACTCCCTTCTTATTCTTTCCGTCTATATGTGGGGATTTTCCGCTGCAAGCGGGCAACCCGCCTCTACTTTCGGTGTCGATTATCATATCCAGATGCGGTTGGAACCCCGCGGGCGCCTTCTTCACGGCCACTTAGTCCTTCACTATGAGCACCGCGACAGCCAGCCCATCCAGTCGCTTTATTTTCTGGCCTATCCCAACGCCTTCAGCAGCAAGGAAACGCCCTACGCCGAAGAGCTGCGTCGGAAAGGCAGCGCCCGCTTTCATACGGCCCGCCCCGACGCCATGGGATTCCTCGATTCGCTCTCCTTCACCGCCGACGGCCAACCGCTGACCTTTCGAAAGGTCGATCCTTTCGGGGAAATATGGGAAGTAAAGCTGCCGCATCCGCTGCAAAAAGGCGAAAGCATCACGCTCGAAACCCCCTTTCGGGTGCGGCTGCCCTTTGCTTTTTCCCGTTTCGGGTTCGATGCCAGAGATTCGCTTTTTCAGTTCCCCTATTGCTATCCGCGATTGGCGGGCCGCGGCCGGGACGGCCGGTGGCGTCTCTATCCCTATTCCGAACAGCAAGAGTTCTTTGGCACCTTCGCCCGATACGACGTCTCCATCACCGTGCCTGCTTACTATACTGTTGTCAGCACGGGCCGCCTCCAGAACGCCGACGAAGCCGCCTGGCTCGATCGCCTCGATTCGGTCACCCGGGCCGGGGCCGATTCGGCCAAAGCATTTCTCCGGACAGCAGCCCAACAGCGAAAAGGCGTCAAGACCCTGCGCTTCGTGCAGGACAGCGTCATCGACTTTGCATGGTTTGCCAGCCCGCGCTATTTATTCCTCCAAAAACACATCACACTGGCCCACGGCCAACCCGTGCACGTGACGGCCGTCTTTCCGCCGCGCTATTACCGCTCCTATCAAAGGGCGCCCGACTGGGCCGACAGCGCCCTGCGTTACTATTCCAGGCGGGTGGGGCCCTGGCCGTTCAGCCACGTCACCGTGGTGGGCGGCACCCTCGGCACCGGCGGCGGCATGGAATATCCGCTAATCACCCTCATCGGCGGCAATGCCGACAAGCATACTGTGGTCCACGAAGTCGGACACAACTGGTTTCAGATGATGCTGGCCACCGACGAACGGCAGCATCCCTGGCTCGATGAAGGGCTGAACTCCTTCTATGACAAACTCGCCGACTATGAATCCACCCTCCATCCAGGGAGCAAAGACAGCGGGCAAACAAAGAAAATGAGCCGCTTTCAGGTAGGTATGCGAACCATATACACTTACTTGGCCGCCAACCAATACCTCGCCGGCCTGACCCAGCCGGCCGCGGCGTTTCCTTCCCTCAACTACGGCGTGGAAATCTACGGCTGGGTGCCCGTCTTTATGGAATACGTAGAGAACGCCGTGGGACGGACGGCCTTCGACAGGGCCATGCAAGCCTACTTCCAGCAGTGGAAGTTTCAGCATCCCGCCCCCGAAGATTTTTACGGCATCTTCACCCGTGAGGTGCCCGCCACCGCTCCCCTCTGGAAAATCTTTCAGCAAAAAGGACACTTCCGGGGACGCATTCGCAAGGTAACAACCAATCAGGCCGGCAAAGTGACCATCTACACCCGGGACTGGCCGCAGGGCTCCCCTACCGTAATCCAACTCCACGGGAAAAAGAAGAACGGGAAAGACACCCTCCTGCATGAAGAATGGCAGCCCATGCCCGCCGACGGGGTGCTCCACATGACCGTGCCCGACACGCTGCTTGAAGCGGCGCAAGGCATCGTCGTCAACGACCCCGGCACCACCATTCAGACCACCTTTCGCGGGGCCGTCTGGCGCCTGCCTTCCTACCGCAATTACCTTCCCCGCCTGCTCATCTCGCCGCTCTCACCGCTGGACCACCGCCCCACCCTATGGTGGCTGCCCCTCATCGGCTACAACGCCTACGACGGCTTCATGGTGGGCTCCATGCTCGCCAATCCGTGGTATTCTTCCCCCGATTGGGAATGGGCCGCCACGCCCTTTTACGGCTTTGGCTCGAGCCAGGCCGTGGGCCGGGCACACCTGCGCTATCATCGGCGCTGGAAAAGCGGCCAACGCTGGAACCACCTGATGGTGGGCGCCCGCATCAAACAATATCACTACGACGCCGCCCGAGACAGCGCCCACGCCCTCTTCCTGCGGGCGGCCTATCAGACCCGCCAGCTCCGCATCGCCTATGAATGGAAGGCGCCGTTGACCAATCCCTACACCTACCGCGTGGAAGGGCGGCTGGTGCAAACACGCTATGACCGGCTGTCTTTCGAACTGAACCCCGCCGACAGCGCCTACTGGCTGCGCAGCCGCGAGGCCCAAGACCGCTTCGCCCTGTTGCGCGCCGAAGCCCACCGCAGCGGCGCCTTCGCCCGCACCGCCCGACTCGAAGCCATCGCCCATCCCGCCTTTGTCCGGCTGACTTCGGAATATCAGGTGCAGTTCCCCTTGCGCGTCCACAAGCGCACCACCCAACACCTGACCCTGCGCCTCTTCGCCGGCAAGATGTGGGCCTTCGGCAACGTCCCTTCCCATTTTTACCTGCGCCTGCCCGCCGCACTCTCGGCTTCCGACCCCGGCCGCGGCCTCCAAGACTACACCTTCGACAATGCCCACTTCGACCGCTCGGCGCACACCGCGCTCGGCAGCCGCATCATCACCCGTGAGCAAGGCTATTTCAAGCTCACGTCCAGCATCGGCAAGTCCCGCCGCTGGGTCGCCGCCCTCAACCTCTCCTCCCACATCCCCGTGGGGCCGAGGCTGCCCGTGCGCCTTTTCTTCGATGCCGGCATGACCGGCGACACAGCCCTTCGGGCCGCCTTTTCCAGCCCCCTCCTCTGGATGGCCGGCGTCAGCTTCACCCCCTTCTCGGGGCTCTCATTCCACCTTCCGCTGGCCGTCTCGGAACATTACCGCATCCCCTTCCAGCAAGGGCCGTGGTGGCAACGCATCACCATCGAGGTCTCTCTACATCGGTTCAACCTGCCCCGCCTGCCATATGCACCCTATGCCTTCTCCACGCAATAGATGACCTTTTGGGCGTGCCCCCCTTCTGCCTGATTTAAGAACATCGATTAACGAACGCTGATTGAAGAAGTAATTTTGAAGTAATGTAAGATGAACCGATTTGATTTAGAAGAGCGGCTAATTGAATTTTCTGCCACGATCATTGAGGTCAGCCGGAATATGCCCAATTAATTATGCAGCCAATCATCTGGCAAAACAACTGCTTCGTTCGGGAACTTCGGCAGCTCTTAACTATGCTGAAGCGCAAAGTGGCGAGTCAAGAAAAGACTTTGTCCATAAGATGAAGTTAGCTCTCAAAGAATTGCGTGAAACGCGGGTATGCCTGAAAATCATTGAGCGAAGCAACTTACATAGAACTCCAGAGCTGCTTGAAAAAGCCAAACAGGAAAACCACGAGCTCATATCAATTTTTGTCAAAAGCATCAAAACTGCTCAGGATAAAATAAAAAAAATCTTAAATCTTAAATCGTTAATCAGTGTTCTTCAATCAAGAAAGGTCCTTCTTCTCGTATCTTTGTAATGGGTAAAGCGCACACACTCTTTTGCCTTCATCTTTGATCCTTGACGATCCGGCTGTTGCCTATCCCGCCCGCTCGAAGGGCGAATTGAGGCTGGCCTACCGGCTCTATCGGGTGGTCACCAACCGCCTCCTCTACAAAATCGGGATGCCGCTGCTGATGCTGGCCAGCCGCATCCCCCTGTTTCATCCGCTCATTCGGGCCACGCTCTTCCGCATCTTCATCGGCGGCGAAACGGTGGCGGAAGTCCTCAAAGTATCTGAACGGCTCTATCAGCACGGCGTCTATTCCATTCTCGACTTTGCCGTGGAACGGGCTGAAAGCCCCGAGACGCAGCAAAAAGTGCTGCAAGCCGTGTATGAAAACATCGACCGCGCCGTCGAGCGGGACGAAATCCCGCTGGTGGTCTTCAAGCTCACCGGCATCACCGGCGTCGAGCTACCCGAACGCATCTCGCTGGGCACCGCCACCGAAGCGGAAAAACAGCGCTGGCAGGGCTACGAAGAAAAGGTGCGGGAAGTCTTCGAATATGCCCGACAGCGTCGCATCACCGTCTGCATCGACGCCGAAGAAAGCTGGATACAGCCCGCCATCGACGCCCTTGTCCACCGCCTCACGTGGGAGATGAACAAGGACTTCCCCGTGGTGATGCAAACCATCCAGCTCTACCGCACCGACCGACTGGAATATTACCAGTGGTATATTGACGAGTGTCGGCTGCGCGGTGTGTATGGGGCGATGAAGCTGGTCCGGGGCGCCTATCTGGAAAAAGAACGGCGGCGGGCGGCGGAAAAAGGCTACCCTTCTCCCGTTCACAAGACCAAAGCCGCCACCGACCGGGACTTCAACCGGGCCGTATTGCTTTCTATTGCCCACGCCGACCGCATCCGCAGCATCATCGCCACGCACAACGTCCAGAGCTGCCAGCTGGCCGTGGACGAACTCCAGCAGCGCGACCTGCCGATGAACCACTCCAACATCTGGTTCTCGCAGCTCTACGGCATCCGCGACAACCTCACCTTTGCCCTGGCCCGCATCGGCGCCAACGCCACGAAATACATCCCCTACGGCCCCGTCAAAGAGGTCATCCCCTACCTGCTCCGCCGTATGTCGGAAAACGCCGATGCCCTCAACTACGCCCCCGAAGAGCTGCGCCTGCTGAAAAAAGCCCTGAGCTGAATGTCAACCCCGCTCCCCCTGCCGCTTCGTCCTGGATGCAAATAAAAAGGAGCTGCCTATAAGGCGCTATCACTCACAAAGCAACAAAAAACGCAGGGGCGACCGGCCGGTTGCCCCTGCGTTCCCGGTATTCCCCGCACTCAACGGGACGAAGAAGCATTCAGTGCGTTCAGGCGCTGCTCCACACCCGCTTTCCACTGCCGGAGGGCTTCCAGCTCCGCCGCCTGTTTTTCGAGGGCGGCCTGTTGTTGCACAATGGTAGATTGCTGCTGGTCGATGATAGCCTGCTGCTCCTGGACGGCTTTCACCAGCGGCACCACAAACTCGGCATAGCGGAGCGTGTAAAGGTCGGTGCCCGTTTCGTTTTCGTCACCGGGCGGCACCACGCCGCTGAAATCGTAACCCGCCGCCCGGGCCGCCGCTTCCACCTCCTGTGCGATGAAGCCCGAGAAGTGAATCTGTTCGATGTCATATTTGCCTTTCCACGTATTCGTATCCACCTGTCCGTAAAGCAGCTGTTGCTGGCGGTCGATGTCGAGCCTATAGGTCACGGGCCGCAGGCGCAGGATAAAATCCAGCCCTTTGACGTTTTCACGCACTTCCCGCTTGATGCGGGCATCGGAAAATGTGCTCCAGTTAACGGCTCCTTCAATTTTTGTTATGGAACTATTCCCAATCCGAATATGATTGGAAGCCGTGGGATCGGCATTATATCCCAACCCGGTGGAATTGTCATAAGCTGTTCCGCCCGAATTGGCCGAATGACCCACGCCCGTGCGATATTGTCCGGTGGTGTTCATATAAAGCGAATTTCGGCCTTGTGCCACATTATAGCTGCCCGTCGTATTGGAATAGAGAGTTTCCCGCCCCAGCGCCAGGTTATAGTTCCCCGTCGTATTCGAATAAAGCGCGTATTTACCCTGGGCGATATTATGATATCCTCCTGTATTGGCATAAAGTGCATAAGCGCCCTGGGCGATATTGTGAACCCCCGTCGTATTGGAATAAAGGGCTTGATATCCCTGCGCTACATTGTAGTCTCCCGTCGTGTTTGAATACAGGACTTCTCGTCCCAGGGCCACGTTGTCGTCGCCTGTGGTGTTGGAATAGAGCACCCGATAGCCCAGCCCTACGTTATTGCCGCCGCTCTCATTGTAGCGCAAGACATCGCTTCCCAACGCCACGTTTTGGGACCCCAACGCGTTGGCATAAAGCGCCCGATAGCCCAACGCGATGTTAAACCCGCCGGTGGTATCTGAATAGAGGGCCCGATAGCCCAGCCCTATATTATAATTCCCCGTCGTATTTGAATAAAGGGCTTCCCGTCCCAGGGCCACGTTATCGGAGCCTGTCGTATTCGAGCTGAGCGCCTGCTTGCCCAGCGCCACGTTATGACTCCCGATGGTATTCGAACGAAGGGCCCGATATCCCTGAGCCACATTATATCCTCCGGTGGTGTTTGCGTATAACGCATACAACCCCATGCCGATGTTATGAAAACCTCCGGTGTTGTTGGCAAGTGTCAACAGCCCCAGGGCCACATTGTAAGATCCCGTCGTATTGGAACGAAGGGCATAGAGCCCCACACCCACATTATAGTGTCCCGTGGTGTTGGACAGAAGCGCCGAATCGCCCATCGCCACATTATAACTCCCGGTGGTATTGGAATAAAGCGCGCGCTGTCCGATGGCCACGTTATGGCGTCCTGTGGTGTTGAAAGAAAGGGCCCGGTTGCCCAGGGCCACATTATTTTCTCCGAAGGTGTTCGAATAGAGTGCGCGATATCCCAGCGCCACATTGTAAGCGCCCAGCGTATTCGAATACAGGGCGCGATTGCCCTGAGCAATATTGTGGGTGCCTGTGGTATTGGAATAAAGGGCATAAAGTCCGATCCCTACGTTATAATCGCCGGTGGTGTTTGCTCGAAGGGCAAAAGGCCCCAACCCGACATTATAATTCCCGCCGCTGTTGGAATAGAGGGCTTCCCGCCCCAGCGCCACGTTGTCATCGCCCGTGGTGTTGGAATGAAGGGCATCGTATCCTTGGGCCACATTATAGTTCCCGTCCGTATTGGCATAAAGCGCACGATACCCCTGGGCGATGTTGTGGGTTCCCGTGGCGTTCGAATAAAGGGCGCGATATCCCTGGGCCAGGTTGTGGTCGCCACTTGTGTTTGAATACAGCGCCGAGTCGCCCAGCGCCACGTTGTAATTTCCGGTTGTATTCGAAGAAAGGGCATGCATGCCCACCGCCACATTATGTCCTCCGGTGGTGTTGGAAAAAAGCGCATACGGCCCCAACGCCACCCCATAACTTCCCGTGGTGTTGGATGAAAGGGCCTCATGTCCCAACGCCACATTATTTTCGCCGGTGGCGTTCATGAGAAGGGCATAGGGTCCCACCGCCACGTTGTTGTCTCCCGAGGTGTTGTTGCCCAGAGCGCTGGGTCCCACAGCCACATTAAAACGGCCGCTGATGTTGCCATAAAGGGCTTCAGAGCCCTGCGCCACATTGTAGCGACCGGTGGTGTTGTGATACAATGCACGATACCCCAGCGCCGCGTTATGATCTCCTGTGGTATTCGATTTTCCCGCCTTATATCCGATAAACACATTGGCATTGTCGGTCAGGTCGTCGTTAAATCCGGCGCTGTCACCGATAAAGGTTGACAAGCCCGTGCCGGTTTGCCAGATGGCCCCGTTGACGTCCAGAGCCGTTCGCGGGACGGCCGTTCCGACGCCGACCTTACCGTCCGACTGAATGAGCAGATAGGTGTCAGAGCCTTTCATCACGCGCAACAAAGCGCTGGAATAAGACGACGGTGCCTGCACGTCAAGTCGGGCGGCGGGAGTGGTGGTGCCGATGCCCACCTCCTGAGTAAACGCAGGAAAAATCAACAGGGATGCACAGAATGCCATCCACCACCAAGAAGATTTGAGCCTTTTCATCAGTGAAAATTTTGTTTATTACCCATATTGACACATGCCGCGGAGATTGGTTTAAGTAAACCGTCAAAAAATTTTTGATCCACATATCGCAACTGAACGCCCTTTTAATGAAGGGCCCACCCTTCGGCTCCGCTCAGGGAGCGGCCTTGTTCACAGCCTGATGCGGCAAAATCATTGTAGGGGCGCAGCAATGCTGCGCCCCTACTGAACATCGAACATCGATTCAATATTTCAGATTTTGATTTAATTTATCCTCTTTGTTTTTTCAATCAACATTCGTTAATGGGTGTTCTGCCATCCCCCGCTGGCTGAGCGGAGTCGAAGCCACGCGGGAGATGGAGGGCCTTCCGCACCCTTCGGCTCCGCTCAGGGAGCGGAAGGTTCGCGCAAGGGGCCCGACGGGCGCCGAGCGCAAGCGAGGCGGCCCGCCCTTCGACAAGCTCAGGGACCGCCGCCTGTGGGAAACACCCGCTGGCTGAGCGGAGTCGAAGCCACGCGGGTGGCGCAGGGTGTGAGGTGGGATGGTGGGCGGGCCGAG
>JALVCQ010000040.1 GCA_027009805.1 Bacteroidota bacterium | reverse complement strand
CTCATCTATTTTGTTCTGACGGGCATTCTGCTTCCGCTGTGGGGGGCTTTCTTCGCTGGTCTCAGCAGCTATTTTTCGGTTCGGCATTTCCTAAAAATGAAGCTGGAAGAGCTGTATTAGCCCTGCACTTTTTTGTAATTTTGAATTTCTCAAAAAATTATTCGATGAGTATCTTAGACCTGAAAATACACCAGGCCCTTCATACGCTGGTATTTGAGACATTAGGGCAGCCGGAAAAGGCACGTGCTTTCAAGATTAAGGCCCTCAAACGCTGGGGACTTGACCTGCTTGCCGGGACCAAAGACGGCCGTGAAGCCATTTTTGTGGCTCCCACAGGCCGGCGCAAAGCCGGCGAAGAATATGAAGAGGCGGATGTGAAGTATTCCGTGAAGGAGATTCTGCAAGACTTCCCCCGGAATCAAAAGTTTTATGCCCATATTACGATGGTCCAGGGAACCGCCTATCTCGTAGGCACCCTCTCCTCGGAGTCCGACACCGACCAGGAAATCCTCAACTTGCCGGCGGCTCCTCTCATCTTCGCTTACCTGAAAAAACATAAGCTGCCGCATTTGATGGAAGCCGTTCAAAACATTGGCACGGCCACGGCACTGGTAAAGCATCGCGGACAAGAGGGTAAGCCCTATCCTTATGAGGAATTGCCCAACATCGCCCGCCGTTTTCTTCGGGAAGCCAAAAAGATTGAAAAGTCGGCCGGATTCGGCCGGGTTGCACTGGCTTACTTTGGAGAAAACAAGGATGGATCGGCCCGCTTCCGGCTTTCGTGGTTGCTGCCTACCATTGCCCTCTTCGAGCACGGACTGGCCGAGAAAGTCGACAAGAACCTGGCGGCGTTCAAGTAGGGGGCTCGGCGGCGGCCCGTCGGAGACGGTCGTTAATCGCCCGTCCCAGGCCCGTTTCAGGGACCTTCTCGGCCACAATCCGGCGAACTCGGTCATCTTTCTCGAACCGATGGAGCACGGCGAACAGGCGGGCGGCGGCTTCTTCGAGATTGCCGGACGGCGACAATACCGCCCCCTGCACAACCCCGGCGGGCAGCGTGTGAAAAGCCAGAAAGGCCGTGGCGTCGGGGATGCCGTGCCGGCCAATCCACGCGGCCAGGTCATCGACAAGCATCAAAGGAACGGCAGGGGAATAATGGCGCTTCATCTGCCCCGGTGCTTGAATATGCGAATGTTCCGGCGAAAGCAACGGCATGCCCAACACTTTTTCGACGGCTTCGGCAGGGATGCCGCCGGGTCGCAGCAGCCATGCGGCTTTGCCGTCATCCGCCACCCGAACGATGGTCGATTCGACGCCCACCTCCGTGGGACCTCCATCCAGAATGTAGGAAATTTTCCCGGCCAGCTGTTCCATCACATGTTCGGGACGCGTGGGGCTGAGGCGTGCGAACCGATTGGCGCTGGGGGCTGCCAGCGGGAACGGCAGCCGCTTCAGCAGGGCCTGTGCCACCGGATGACGCGGCACCCGAAAGGCGGCCGTCGGCAACCCGGCCGTCACGATGTCTGGAATAACGGCCCGACGCGGTAATACCATCGTCAGCGGCCCCGGCCAAAAAGCTTCCATCAAGCGTTGCGCCGCATCCGGCACCGCCGATGCATATCGAAAAACTTCCTCAGCAGCCGATAGATGAACAATCAACGGATCGAACGACGGCCGGCCTTTGACTGAAAAAATGCGCGCCACCACCCGGGGATCGAGCGCATTCCCCGCCAGACCATATACCGTCTCGGTGGGAATAGCCACCAACCGGCCGGATTCAAGGCAGCGAACGGCCGTTTCAAGACTGGTCCCGATGCGGGTCGGCATACGCAGCTTTGAGATAGGTCAGGGCCTCGGGCCCTTCATTGAAAAGGAGATCGATGACGCTCAGGTTCGCATAAAACGTCCCGTCTTCGGAAAAAAGCTGATAATACGCAGGCGGCTGAAAACGGGGGTCGGGGCGGTGATGGCGCGCCTTGGGATGGATGGTATAGCGCCGATCGTCCACCGGCGGCAATTGATCCCAGGCGGAACGCCAACTCCACTGCCACTCCACCCGCAAAGCACGCATCATCTCTTGAATCAGCGCCACATTCAACATGGCCAACTGCGCAAATCGGGCCCGTAAAGGCCGGACCACCAGGTCGTAATAAAACAAAAAAAAGGGGCTATGTGAATAGTTGTAGCGAATGGTGCGACACATGGCATCCACCCAACGGTGACGATAATCGATGTTCACTTTTCCCACCGGCAGCCTGGTTTTTCCTCGTTGCACGGGCACAATCAACGGGCGGGGGCCTTCCGGCCCTCGGATGTAGGCCCGATTCAGGTATGATTGTTTGCGAAAGCGAACGATGTCATCAAAAATAACTTTCCTACTTTGCAGGACCAACCCCATATATTGAATAGACGGCAAAAAATGCGGTTCTATCAACAAATACGGCTGCATGCGATGGGCCTGATGATGGGAGCCTGCAATATTATCCTATCTCAACAGGTTCAGCCGGCGTTGCAGGCACATCCCGGCATGCCGCACACATACAGCCTTTTCTTTGCAGCCCCGGCCTTTTCCGAAGACACTCAGACTTTCCGGTTCCGGTTGATTTCCTATCCGGAGCCGTCTCAGCGGTTTCTTCTGGAGCAGCGCGTTGTGCCGCAGGGCGGGTATTATTTCGGGACGCTGCGCTTTCGGCATCCGGGCAATGCTTTTCTCGTTTTTCCGCTGAACGCCGACGACTCGGCCGAGGCCCGCCCGTTTCATGCCGATGTGGCGGGGCTGCTGTTTCTCGACAGCATCGCGCCTTCCTTACAGAAAAAACATACGTGGGCTTTGCTGCCCGCCTCTTTGCTGAGCGACCACCGCCGGTCTCACACCTTGCTTTACACCGCCATTCCGCCGCTCAAAGACTCGACCATGGTCCGCTGGGCCATCTGGCACGGGGGGCGTGCAGCGGCGCAACGCACCCGTCCCTACCATCCCATCCGACGGGAACTTCCCATCCTATGGCCGGTGGCCGACTCGCTGCTTACCCGGCGGTGTGACTCCATCACCCTGCGCGTGGGCCTGTATCATCGGCGCTTTCCATGCCGGCCGCTGCAAGCCCGCATCTTATCGGCACTGTATATTCTGGATTCCCTCACCCAAGAAGATCTCTTCACGTGGCTGGCATATCGCGCAGCCGCCGAAAACCGCTCGTATGAACAATTCCTACCCAACCGACAGGACAGCCTGTTCTATTTCAGCCGCACCATGGTCATGTGGTATGACAGCCTGGCCTATCGCTACTTTCAGCAGGCGTTGCAAACCATCACTTACGTCAACACCACTTTCAGCAGCGGCCATCAGCGGGGCATGCTCACCGACCGAGGGCGGGTATATGTGCAATACGGTCCACCCAGCGACGTTTGGGGCCATGACTTCGATCCCGGCACGCCGCCCTATCAAATATGGAAATACAACGTGACTCCCCGCCGGCGCAACGCCATCTTTGTGTTTTATAATCCCACCGGCATTGCCAACGAGTTTCAGCTGATTCATTCCAACGCCTACGGCGAAGTCAGCAATCCCCGATGGCGGCAAATGCTTTATCAGAAATTTGGGTGGCCGGCGGACATCAATGACCCCGGGGGACGAGATTATTTTGGGGGCAGCTTACGATGGGGGCGATAATACGTCCTCATATCGACGCATCAATCCTTCCTGGATGACCCGCTGCTGGCCGCCGAACGCCCGCAAGCGCTCTTTGTCAACTATATATAAGGGAAAACATCCGTCATATTCACCTTTCCAGGCAGCGAGCCCCAGGTCCACCATCAAGGCGACCAGCCCGATATCCATCACCCGCAACTTATCTTCCTTCGACAGCTTCGGGGGAAGCGCCGCAAGGTGCTCCATGCCGATTTGAAACAATATCAGCGGCAGGTCCGCAGCGGGGTCGAGCTGAAAAAGCTTTCGAAACCGCTTTCGGAAGGTTTCCCACCGCTGTTCGGTCATCGCTTTCATATGCGATCAAGGACGATGATATTTTCAACGTGCGGAGTGTGGGGAAACATATCAAAAGGCTGAATAAACACCATGTGGTAGCGGTCTTTCAGCAGTCCCACATCACGCGCCTGGGTGGCGGGGTTGCAACTGACGTAGATAATGCGGGCGGGCTGGTTTCGGCGGAGAAAATCCACCATTTTCTTTGACAGCCCCGCCCGGGGCGGATCGACCACCACCACGTCAAACGTATCGGCCACTTGGTCCACCTCATCGGCCGAAAGATGATAAAACGCTGCGTGGTCAATACCATTTTGTTCGGCATTGTATCGGGCCATTTCGACGGCTTCCGGGACGGTTTCGATGCCTACCACCTTATCGGTGCGATCGGCCACCCAGAGGCCGATGGCCCCGATTCCGCAGTAGGCGTCCAGGAGTGTGCGGGTGTTTTCCGGCACAAAACGGCGCACCGTCTCATACAGGTTAACGGCCTGTTGCGTGTTGGGCTGAAAGAAAGACAGCGGCCCCACATAATATCGGCGGTGTTTCATGGGCTGGGGAAGCAGTCGATCGCCCGCCCAATGATGGAGGGTGACGTTAGTCAAGGCATCATTTCGCTGCTGGTTTTGCCCATAATACACCGAGCGTACGCCTTCCAGGCGGGCGGCGTCATCCAGCAGCCGATGAAGGGCGGCATCGGGCGCCTCTGACCCCACAAGCAACACCAGCCACTCCCCTTCCAGGTTACTGCGCAGCACCAGCGAACGCAGCCCCCCTTTCCCTTTAATCGGCTCATAGAAAGGGATTTGATATGCCACGGCTTTTTCGAAGATGTGGTTTCGGATCGTGTCCTGGTCGGGTGATGCCAGATGGCATCGGTGGATGTGAACGATCCAGTCGAAACGTCCGGCAAAGTGAAGTCCCAGGCCCCGCCGATCTGCGATCGGTTCGCCCGAGGCGACCTCCTCGGGCGAGAGCCACCGCCGGCTGGTAAAAGAGAACTCCATTTTGTTGCGGTAGCGGCGTGGCTGGGGAGAGGGCACCACGGCGGGCACCGTCACATTTTCAAGTCCCGCCACGCGATGCAGGTTGTCGGTGACCATTTTTTGCTTAAACCGCAACTGATGTTCATAGGCCACTTCCTGCCACTTACATCCGCCGCAAGCACCGTAATGGTCACAGAAAGGCTGCGCGCGATAGGGAGAATACCGCCGGAAGGCGATGGGATATCCTTCCCAATAATTTTTCCGCTTGCGTTTGATTTTCACATCCACCACATCCCCGGGCACGCCGCCGTCCAACAAGACCACCACTTCTCCGATGCGGGCGATGCTTTTGCCCTTGACGGCCACATCGACCACTTCCACATTTTCCAGGATTTTTCTGGGAGAATATTTCTTATTCGACGGCTGCATAGGCACCATGCCCGCGATTTGAATGCCCTCAATAAGTCGGAGGGCTATTGTGCTGCGTCGGAAGGCCGGGTTTCTGTCTTTTTATTCAGCGCCACATACCGCTTCAACACCTGGAGAAAGTCCTGGGGAGCTCGATATCCCGGCTCTCGGAATATCTGCCGCTTCCCGGGCAGGAGGAAAAAATGGGTTGGATATCCGCTGCGTTGATTATTGGACAGCATGCGCAACAGGGTCCTGCCATCGACTTTCTTTCCGTTGCCCACATCATACTGTCCCTGTTTTTCGGGGTTCAGCTTCACGGCGATCATTTCCCGGTTCACAAAGGCCACCACTTCGGGGTCCTGAAACGTGGTTTTCTCCATCCGTTTGCACCATCCGCACCAGTCGGTGTAGGAATGAACCATCAGGACCTTCCCTTCTTTCAGCGCCTTTGCATACCCTTCATCCCACGACATCCAGCGAATGCCGCCCTGATGGGCTTGCGGCTGCGCAAAGAGAAAAAAGGTGGGGAGCACCCATAGGAGTGTCCCCACCCATCGCATGCGTTTCATAAAAAGAGTTTCTTCAACAACAACGCCGCCTCATTTCCGATTAGTATTCCCAGAGGTCCATTTCCCAATTGGCGATTTCCATTTTGATCCGCTCGCCTTCATAAAGCGCCGCCTTTGGGTCGTTCTTAAATTCCTCAAAGTCTCGAATGTAAAAGTCAAACTCGTTGGGTTCTTTCACCACATAGCTTCCGAAAAGACGCAGTTCGAAAAAGTCGTAATATGACAGCCGCATGGCATCGTTGTGGCGGTTGAAGACTTCCTGCTTGATGAGGAGGTCTTTCACTTCATCCCATTTAAGCCAGAAGAAAGGCTGTTCATTGAGTTCCACGCCTTCGACCTCGGGCTTAAAGAGAGGCGCCAAACCGACGATGACCGGCTGCATCATGCCCCGCTGCTTATCAAACACCCAATACTCCATGACCTCATACCGGATGATCTTTTCGCAATCGAACTCATTCTTAATCACCGAGTCGATGAGGTATTCGGGGTCATCGGGGTCGGGAGCGATTTGAATCACTTCTTCGGTTTCGCCGCGTTCGAGGACTTCCTCGGGCGTAAAAGGCGTGACCAGCGAGTCGTTTTTATAGGCGGTGACCTGAATGCCGTCCACGCCTTCGGTCACGGCTTTATAGAGCAAGCAGTTTAACGGATTCATCGGCCACTGAAGGGGGAGGTTGATTTTCTCCCGCGAGTCAATAATCCGATGAATGCGACGGGCATAAATGACATCCGCCTCCCGCAAATAGGGTCGTGCAAGGGGTGTTCGTTCCTTAATCGCTTTTCGCTCATAAGGGAAGTGATGGACGTCCACCGCCTGATTATCCACGGCCTGCGCATTCAGCGTCAATGCCAACCCGCCGATTGCAACCAGCTTTATTAAGTATTTCATATCGATAATGACTTAAAACTATTTCACCGTCAGGGTCACGCCGTTGTCGAGGCGCACTTCCCCGATGCCTTTCGATCGGGCGTAGATGTTGGTCACGATGATCATATCCCCGCGCTTTGCGCTCTGGAAGAGGGCTTGTGCGCGAGGCGGGATAGTCGGTCCCTGCACATTGAAAAACTGGGCCGCCCCCCGCCGCGGCTGATAAATCAGCTTGTATTTGGTCACGCGGAATTTAATGCCCTCAAAGGCAAAGCCGCGTCCCATCCGTGCCAACACGTAACGGACGGTTTTGAGTTCGCCCTTGCTGATTTCGCCACTGGCTTTCGAGCCGAGGTAAGCCGTCGGCTTGGGCACGGGTTTCACCTTAAACTCTTCCTTGCCGACGAATTTGGTTTTTCCTTCGGCGGTTTTCACGTAAGCTGAGATGGTGGACTTACGCCCGCGTTTCACCCGGGCGATATATTTTCCATTCCGGCCGGCCAACACGCCGTTACTGATGGATGCCGACACTTCGGAGGGTTTGTAGCCGGGCACCGACACCGAGATGGGGTTGTCGAGGCCGATATACAGCACCTTCATCGCGTCGGCGGAGATAATCGCCGGAGCTTTGAAGACGTCATATTCGAGCGTATCCGTATAGACCTTTTTCTCGCCGGTTTTGGGATTGACCAATTCAATGGTAATCGGATAGGAATGGGTGCCCGGGGAATTGGGCACTTCTTCGAAGATGCCGATGCCGCCCTGGACCACCTCGATTTCCTTGTCTCCGACTTTGATTTTAGGCGGCGTGGCGGTGGCCACTTGTGCGCTGAGGAAGATCTCGGCGGAGAATTTCTCACCAACGGGCACGCTGGTTTTGCGGGCTTTGATGATAGGGATAAAGTCCTTCACTTCGAACGCCGTAGCGCCGATCTGGTTAAACATAAAAGAGGTCAGCTCGGCTTCGGTGGCTTTGACGTCGCTTTGAATTTTGGAGAGGATGGCCACGGCCCCCGCCAGCGGGACGTGATGGAAGGTAAAGGTTTTCCAGTCGAGCCGTTTTCCGCGCAGTTCCTTAGGATCGGGGTCTTCGGCACGTAACAACACCCGCTTTTCCAGCTCCTGCACATTCACTCCGGGGAAAAGCTTTTTATTATCCTGAATCAACGCCATCATCTTTTTTCGGGCGTTGTTGATTTGTTCTTTCAGTTTATCCCCTTCCTTTTTCTCGATCATGATTCGGGTGGCCACATCGATGTCATCTTTGTGGATCAATTTCCCTGTGACCAGATAGGCATCTTCTCCTTTTTCATAAGGCTGACCCGTTTCTTCAATCATGCGCTTTTTCAGCGCTTCAATATCCTTATACAATTCATTCGAGTATTTTGCCACTTTTTGGGCCAGGTCATAGTAAGGCTTTGCGCGGCTATCCCGCTTGAGGCGTTCTTGAAACATCCGCATGGTTTCGTCGGTTTTATCACCGAGGATTGAAGTTGTTTTCTCAATCCCTTTATTAAGGTTTTCGAAAGCCTCAAGGACCTGTCGGGATACGTTAAGGGCCAGCAGCGCCAGCAAGACCAGATACATCATATTGATCATTGTCTGGCGCAGGGGATTGGTTTGTCCAACAGCCATAGTTGCGAGTTCGTTTAATCGTTAAAGTGAGCCACTAAAACATCGTAGCCCTGCTTATTGGGCGGCGCGCATGGCGTTAATCATGTTTCCGTACAGCGCATTCAGCCGTGCGAGGTTTTCTCTCAGCTGGGCCAACCCTTCTTTCACCTCGGCTGTTTGCGGTTCGGCTTCGGCCAGATTGGCAATGGCCCGATTGAGGGCGCCATGATATTTGCTGAGTGCTTCGAGGTGTTGGCTGACTTCACTCAGTTCGGCATCATATGTTTGATTCAATGCTTTCAGTGACTGGGTGGCGCTTTTCAGCTGGGCCACGTAGGCTTCGGTGCTCTGGGCGGCTTCGCCCACGGCCGACACGGCATTGGTTGCTTTTCCTACGGACTGCGCATAGCGTTGCGTTTCAGAAGCGCCTTTCCGCATGCTGTCGGCAAGGTCTTTACTGGCATTGACCACCTGTGAGATGTCTCCCAACTGACCAGCGGTTTTGGTGAGCTTTTCAATGGAGCTTTTCAGCCCTTGAAAAGTAGATACTTCCAATTTCACCTGATTGAGGAGCTCATCCACTTCTTCCAGTTTGCTACGGCTTTTGCCCCCCCGTGTTCCGGCCGCCTGTTCACCTTTGAGCTCGGGATACACCAGCGACCAGTCATATTCTTCTTTCGGTTTATCAAACGCCGAAATAGCAAAAATGAGAGCTTCGGTCCCCAGGCCAACGATCAGCATAATGTTGGCGCCCGGCCAGTGAAGGATTTTAAAGAGAGCCCCGATGATCACTACGGCGGCGCCCAGGCCGTAGACCATATTCATGATTTGCGCCTTCTTCTTGCTATCTGCCATGATCGTAAAGTTTTTTAAGGTTGCGTTTGGATTGTCGGTTTGGAATCGAGATTTTTAGAAGTCGTTGATCGAACGTCCCATAAAGGTCATCACACAGCGAAACCCGATGTAGGACTTTGCCGTATCTTGGTATTCATATGCCCTGGACGGGATCTGGAGGAAATATCCCACATCTTTCCATGAGCCGCCCTTGATGACTTTCCGTTTTTTAGTCATCGGGTCGTCGTCTTTGGCGTCGTAGTAATAATATGGGTTGAGGTCATCGAGGTAAGCGTTGAGGACCTCATCATAGGCGGTGCTGGTCCATTCCGCCACATTTCCGGCCATATTGTAGAGCCCGTAATCGTTGGGGAAATACTTGTCGGCTCTGACGGGATAAAAGCCGCCGTCTTCGGTGTAGTTTCCGCGCAGGGGCTTGAAGTTGGCCAGGAAACATCCTTTGCTGTTGCGCAAGTAAGGTCCGCCCCATGGGTAGGGATTGTGATGACGTCCCCCATGAGCGGCGTATTCCCATTCGGCTTCGGTGGGGAGTCGGAAAGGCACGAGCGTGGGCTCGCCGTATTTCCGGAGCCAGCTGTTAAGGTATTCGGTGCGCCAATGGCAAAAGGCCTGGGCTTGTTTCCAGCTTACCCCCACCACCGGATAGTCGTCATAGGCGGGGTGAAAAAAGTATGCGACCGCCATCGGATCGTTAAAGGAATAGCTGAAGTCTCGGATCCAGCAAAGGGTATCGGGATAGACGGCTACGGCTTCTTCCCGAATAAACGTTGATCGCGGCTTGGGGTTCAGCTTATTTTCGAGTTTAGCGGCCTCGTGCATATCATACCACTTATATCGATAGATCAACTTGGAGATATTCAGCTCAAAGCCTCCTGTCAATTTATCTTTCCCTTGATAAGCCATGTCGGCGAGCATGTCTTGCACTTCCATATCCTGCCAGTCGATTCGGGCCCGCCAGTTAATGTGCTCGTTATCTTCTCCTTCGTTTTCGAGATGGTCACCGGCCAGCAGCTTATGTGCGATAGAGTCGCGCACCCAATAGACAAACTGTCGGTATTCGTTGTTGGTAATTTCGGTGGCATCCATATAGAACCCATGGATTGACACCTGGCGCGGCCGGTTTGTCAGGGCATATAAAATATCCTGATCAGACTGGCCCATGTGATAGGTTCCGGAAGGCACGTACACCATTCCATAGGGTTGCCGGTGAAACCATGGGCGCCGTCCCTGCACGCCAATCAGCTCGCCGCGATCGCTGACGCCGCAGGATGAAAGGGCGGTCAGCAAGACGACACCACCGATAATCCATAGCTGTTTTGCGGTCATAAGGTCTGCATTTCAAGGGTGAGGCAAATATATATTTTCCAGCTTTTTCTCCACGTGCCGGTTTTAGAGCTTAAAGGAACCGGGGCGTCCAGATGATATGCTGGGTTTTTTCTTTGGATTTCAGCTTGATACGGAAAAAGTATTTCAGCATGATTTCATGCGATCCACCGCCGGCTATCAACCGGGTCAGGGTGGCGTCGTAGGAATAGCCGGCCCACAGGTCGGGGCGCACTTTCATACCGCCCATCAAGCTGACGGCATCTCCTGAACGCAGGTTGAGTCCGCCCCAGAATTGCGTTCCGATGTCGGCATGTAATCCGAGGTCCCATTGGGTGCGGGCCAGATCGGTCTTTATCAGCAGCCGGGGCTTTAGCATGACCACGTCGCTCCACCGATAGTCGTATCCTCCATATAAATAAAGGTGTGGTTGGTAGTCATACGTTGCCGATCCCCATTGAAATGAGGGGCTGGTCAGATGCAGGGCGGAGACGCCTACAAACCACGGGGCCTTTTCAAAGAGCAGTCCGATACCGGCATCGACGGCAAAGTCTTGTCCATTCAGCCCCTGCAAATGGGGGTCTCCCGGGTCGGGTGCCCGCCAAACTCCGTTCAACGCTTTTTGGATGCCGCCGATTTGCACGCCAATTGAGAGGTCTCCGACGGACAGCGATCGGCGATAGCTGCCGACAATGCTGGCGTAAATGGTTTTTTCAAAGCCTTGTTGGTCTTGAATGAGGTTCACGCCGAGCCCTTTGATGGCTTTTTTGAAGGGAAATTCGGCGTTGAAGAAAAGCGTTCGGGGAGCGGTTTCGTTGTCAGGCCCCCGAAAGAAGGTCCATTGATTATGATATAGCAAGGTGAGCGCCGGCATCGGGACATCTCCTGTGAATGCCGGATTAAAATGTGCTCGATTGAACCGGTAATGTGTTTGATAGGGGTCCTGCTGGGCCCATAAAGCCACCGCACTCACAAGGGATATCCAGACGGAAAACTTTGCCAGTCGCATCCACCATACGTTTTGGGCTGTCAAATGTAGTTTTTTTTATCTGAAAGGCCGGCTTTCTTTGCATCTTCCGCCCCCGCCCAAGAAGCGGCGTCTTCTTTCCGGCCGGGGAGGGGGCTAATCTCCTGACATTTACTAACTTTGCCGTCCATTAAGCATGCTTCCGAAGAAAACCCGATAAGCGCCGCCATACATGTCACAGAAATTTGTTTTTGACCCGGAAACGCAGGAGCTGCGGGAATATCGCGTCGGCTGGCAACAGTGGATGTGGCGGGGCATTCTGATGTTGATGTTGATGGGTGCGGGCGCCGCCGTGACGATCTATGGATTTAACCACTATTGGGACACGCCCGAGGAGCAGATCCTCAAGTCCCGCCTATTGGAATATCAATACCGGGTGGAACAGTTGTCGGCGCAGGTGCGGGACGTTTCTCGTGTGGTGCAGGCATTAGAGGAAAAAGATGAAAAGATTTATCGGGTGATCTTTGAAGCGCAGCCGATTGATCCTTCCATCCGGCAGGGGGGCTTTGGGGGTGCTCGACGTTACGATGATTTGATTCAGTTGGACCCTTCCGGGAAAGTGGCGGCGGTGGCCCAGAAAGTGGACAAACTTCGCAATCAAGTTTATTTTCTGACCCGCTCGTTTGAAGAGATAGGTCATTTAGCCATGAAGAAAGAGGACTGGGCGCGTCACAAGCCGGTCATTATCCCGATTCCGGGGGATAAGATCAAGCGCTTTGCTTCGGGGTTCGGCTATCGGGTGCATCCTTTTTATAAGATCCGCAAGTTTCATAAGGGCGTCGATTTTTCGGCCCGCAAGGGCACGCCCATTTACGCCACAGGCGACGGGGTGGTCAAAGTGGTGAAGCGGTCCCGCAAGGGCTACGGGAATATGATTATCATCGATCACGGTTACGGCTACGAGACGTTATACGCGCACATGTCCAAATTCAACGTTCGGCAAGGACAAAAAGTCAAGCGCGGCGACGTGATTGGATATGTGGGCAGCACGGGGCTTTCCATGGCGCCTCATCTCCATTATGAAGTGCATAAAGACGGGCGCCCGGTCAATCCGATATATTATTTCCACAACGACCTGACGCCTGATGATTATGCGCTGATGATAGAAAAGGATCGGCACACTCATCAGTCTTTTGACTAATGCGACGCTGGACCATCCAGCAAGTCAGTCAGGAATTGGGTATTCCGGCTTCCAAGATCCGTTTCTGGGAGCGCGAGATTCCCTCATTTAAGATTCCGAGAGGCGCGCGTGGTCATCGCTATTTCACCGACAGGGAAGTCCAAACCCTCCGGCTCATTCATCATCTTCGGGAAGAAAAGAAAATCCCGCTCGAACAAATAGGGCCGATCCTGGAAGACCGGTATCACCCTTACCATCGCCAATATCGTCTCATTGAAGAGCTGCGATTGGTCCGCCGGTTTCTTGTAGATTTGATCTCGGAACTGGACGGGTCATGAAACCGCCTTTTGAAAGATTCCGTCAGCGGGTGGGCTGGTTGCTGCTCCGGCGCAATCGGTATCAGGCCCGCATGCTCGCCCGGCCGGTGAGCCTTCACTCCGCCCGAGCGATTGCGCTGATGTGGGGGGCCGACTTTGAAGCATCGGCCGTGCAACATCTGATTAGCGAACTAACCAGCGCCGGCAAGGAAGTCTATTCCCTGACCTACACATCGGATGAAACGTCGGCAGGCGAGCTTCGCCCCACCATCCACCTTGATGCCCGCGCATTAGATGTATGGAAACGGCCCCGCCGTTCGCACGTGGCCGCATTTCTCAATCGCCGTTTTGACGTGTTGATCAACATTGATCCGCAAAACACCTTTGCTCTGCAATACATGGCGGCGGTGGCCCGGGCCGCCCTGAAAATCGGCGTGGGGCGTCCACACGATCCTGCTATTTACGACGTCATCATCGACATGCCCCCCGGCGCGCCGGCCGATCAAACCGTCCAGCAACTGTTGCATTACTTGCAAAACATCACAAAGACATAACATTCATGAGCCATCATACCGCATGGTTAAAGGGCACCGGCGTGGCCGTAGTCACACCGTTCACCGCCGAGAAAGAGGTGGATTGGGAAGCCCTTGAAAAGCTTCTTCATTTCCTGCTCAGAGGCGGCGTGGATTTTATCGTGGCGCTGGGGACCACCGCCGAGACGCCGACCCTCACCACCGAAGAAAAGCGCCGGATTCTGCTGCTCAGCCGAGAAATATGCGACCAATATGAGAAACCACTCGTGGGTGGATGGGGCGGCAACCATACCTCAGCCTTGCTGCGGCAACTGGACACGCTGCCCTACGACCGGTGCGATGCGCTGTTATCCGTTACACCTTACTATAATAAGCCCAATGCCCGCGGGTTGATGGCCCATTTTACCACGCTGGCCGAGAAAGCACCGGCGCCGCTGGTGCTTTACAACGTGCCGGGGCGGACAGGGCTCGACATGCCGGCGTCCACCATTCTGGAGCTGGCCCACCACCCGCATATTGCCGCCATTAAAGAAGCATCAGGAAACATCACCAAACAGATGGAAATCCTCCGGCAGGCGCCGCCGGATTTCATCATTCTTTCCGGTGATGACGCCCTGGCCCTTCCGCAGATGGCCATGGGCATGCACGGGATCATTTCCGTGGTGGCGAATGCCTATCCGGGCCTTTTTTCCCGCATTATTCGGGATGCCGGCGCGGGGCGGCTTGAGTCCGCCCGCCGACTTCACTATGAGCTGCTGCCGATGATCTCGGCATTATTCGAAGAAGGCAATCCTACCGGCATTAAAGCGCTGCTGGCGGAGATGCAGCTTGTGACTGATGCCCTTCGCCTTCCGTTGGTGACGGCTTCCGATGACCTGCGTCAACGGATAGGCCGTCTGCACGGGCAATTGCAGTCGCTTACCACTCCGTAGCGTCGGGATGCGCCCGTAACACTTCGCTCATCTCGCTGACGAGGGCATCGAAATAGTCGGTATGATAGCCCTGCCGGCCCCCGTAGGCCGGCTCCACGCTATCGGGATCGGGCAGTTCCACCCCCAGCGAACGAAGCGACGGCACCACCTGATCGAGCCAGGCATTGCGCAGCGTGTCCTCGCCGGCGAATATTTTTTCCTCGCGCAGCACCGCTTCATAAGGGCCGGGTTCAAAAATGCCCAATGCCAGCGGGAACGCTTCGACCAGGGCATGCGTCATCCGCCGGCGGCTTTCTTCGTTGCCTTCCAGCAGGTTTTTCACCCACACATTGGCGTGAAAGACGTGGTAGCGGACTTCGCCCACCGCCTTGGCCGCCAGTTGGGCCAGCGGTTCATACGACGATGCGCGCAGCAGGTCGAACCGCAGCAAGTGGGCATGGTCAAAGAAATAATGCCGCGCCAGTGTGAAGTCATATTCCCCGATGCCGTTATCGACGATGGGATATTCGACGAGGTGGCAATTTTTGTATTCCGAGGGCCTACGCAAAAAGCCGATGGCATCGGGGTCGGCTTCGCCCATCTGATGAAGCATCTCGTAGAGGCGCCAGGCGTATCCGGTCTGGTCTTGCGCAATCGAGTTCAGGGCGATGTCTTCTTCGAGGATGGGGCCCAGGCCCACCCATTCCGAATTGCGATGGCCCATGATCAGGGCGTCGTCACCCATCTTATAGAGAAGTTCCTTGATGGCTTGTTGTGGTGTGTGGTTCATTTTTTCTGACTTTTCTTATACCGTTCGATTTTGTCCTTCACCTTATAGGCAAAGGGTTCGCGGTGGATTTTTTCCGGAGTAGTGGCAAAGATGGCTTCGTCTTCGGGCGAGGTGGCATACACCTGATCGGAAGGGACCACCCAGAGGCGGACGGTGGTGCCCCGCCGGGCATATTGTTCTTTGGCAAAGGCCAGGGCCATTTCGGGCGTGGGGGCGTGCACGATGCCGACGTGCACCGGCTGGGTGCCCCGTTTTTTCATGTGAAAGACCTCATAGGTGGGCCACTGCTCGCCGGCTGTCAGCGGACGCTGCGGC
>JALVCQ010000039.1 GCA_027009805.1 Bacteroidota bacterium | reverse complement strand
AGCAAGGTGGGCAGTTTGCTGAGCCGCCGGGGCGAGATGGTGTGGCTGCTCATCTGGATGGTCTCGGCGGGACGCTTACGGCGCCGCCCGACCACCGTCACTTCTTCGAGCTCGAGCTGGCCGCGGAGGCGAACGTTCCAGCGGACGTTTTTAGTGAGACTGAACGTGCGTTCGACCGGGTCATAGCCCACAAAGGAGACCCGCAACGTGTGCCGCCCCGGCGGCAGGCGCAGGCTGAAAAAGCCGTATTTGTTGGTGCTGGTGCCCTGCCATGTGGCCGTATCATAGACGTTGGCGCCGATAAGCGGCTCGCCGCTGACAGCGTCGGTCACCACACCCGAAATCACATAGCCACCCGACTGCGCACGGACCACCGTCAGCATGCCCCATATCGAGAGGAAAACGATAATGCGTTTCATGCGTGAAAAGTAAGTTATTTATGGTAGTCGGACGATGGGGATGGAAACCGCCCGTTGATTGCCCAGCCGGTCGGTGGCTTTCACCGTGAGTTGGTGGCGTCCCTTTGTAAGAAACGTATCCAGGGTGATTTTTAATACGCCGATTTTGGCATCCCAATAAGCGGGATAATAGAATTGGCTGTCCACCTCCACCCGATAGGATGCGATGCCGGTGTGTCGGTCGCTGAGGGCGACCCGCAGCTGACGGGGTCGATTAAACCGTATCTCACGCTGTCGGGTCAGGAAGCGCATGGTGGGCGGGAGGGAGTCTATGCGCACCGCATAAGCACCGAAGGTACGGGGGCGGGCTTTGAGGGCCGGGCCCTTCCATGTACCGCCGGCATAGCTCCATCGCTTTCCTTCCCGCCGGGCCACGTAAGCATAGGGACGCAGTCGATCCGGAAGCCTCTCAGGTGTGATGCGCAGCAGAAAACGCCGATGGACCGGGATGTCAGGGTTCCCGATTCGATAGACGGGGCTGTAACAATCGGCGCATGCCGAATCGACCGAGAAAGTGAGGGCCGTGGTGTCATAAACGGAATAAGGCGGCACATACAGCGAAAGGCCTTCGGTGCGATGGGTCAGCTCATCGGCGGGAGCCATGACTTTCAGCAGGTTGTCCGGCGGGGTCATCGGGCGGGCCAGGGTTTGGGCCGAATCGGCCGACAACGGCAGGATGGAAAAAGCCAGTTGCGAAGCATTCCCAAACTCATCTTTGAGGGCGATGGTCACATGGGCGCGGGTGCTGTCGAGGGTCAGGATGCCCCGGTTGACCAGCTTTTTATAGAAAGGAAGGCGATTGTGAGGCAGTCGGAAGAGTCGTTCGTATTCCTTGCCCTCGCGCACTTTCAGCGCATAATCGATATGGGCGTTGACAAAACGAAACAGTGAAAAAGGCAGTCGATCGGCCCGCATGACAAAGACGGGCTTGCCGTTCACGATGAGTTTTTTCTCGAAGATGCCGAAGCGGTTGAACTTATCTTCTTGATAATCGTATCCGGCAAATGCCAATCCGATGCGGCCCCGCGCCTGAATGCTTTGCACATTGGGCAGGTAAAAGGCCTTTCCGCCGCGGGTGTGCACGCGAAGGCGCAGCCTTTGGCCGTGGGTGGCCGTGCGCACATGGCCGTCGAGGGCGGTCACCCTGACGACGCTGTGGGAGTCGAGCGGATATAGCGCGATGGAGTAAAAAAACGGCGCCCGAATGTCCTTGATGCGAAACCCGACCATGGCGGGATTGACGGCCCATTCGGTGGTGCTTTCCCGAACCTCGAAATGGAGATGCGGCGATCGGGAGCCGCCCGTATTGCCCGAATAGGCGATAACCTGCCCTTTTTCCACGGGAATACTGTTCTTGAGCCACCAGTCGTCTTCATATTTTTCCAGCGACCGCATGCGGCGGGCCACCACGGCTTCCACTTTCGGGATAAACGCTTTCAAATGGGCATATACGGTAGTGTATCCGTTGGGATGGGCGATATAGAGGGCTTTTCCCAGCCCGCCGGACGAGACTTTGATGCGGACGATGCGGCCGCGCTCGACGGCCCTGACGGGAACGCCCCGCCGACCGCCGGTGCTGATGTCCCAGCCCATGTGAAAATGGTTGCCCCGGATTTCGCCGAAGTTGCCCGCCGTCCGCACCGGCTCGGTATCGACCGGCCACACGGGTTGAAAAATCGGCCCCACCGCAGCCGCCGTCGCAGCGAGCATCCCGCCCAGCAGCAGACCCTTAAAGCGATTCCGGGACCACACGAGTCAGCTCGCCTTTCAAAAAGTCGATAATATCCCTGATCTTGCTTTCAGAAAAATCGAGCGACGCCCCGGCCGCAGCAAACAACTCCGGCAAGGGGCGGGTGTTGCCCAGCTGCAGCGCGCTGCGATATTGCTCAATGGCTTCAGCCGGTTGCCGGCGATAATTGCGAAACACTTCCAGCGCACCCAACAACGAAATGCCGTATTCGATGTAATAGAAGGCATGATGATAGAGGTGAGGCTGCCGGTGCCATTGATATTCCAGATATCCTTCGAGGCCTTCATAATCGACCACCGAAGGGGTAAACTCCCGGAATATTTCCAGCCATGCGGCCTTGCGCTCATCGGGCGTGTGTTGCGGATGGTGATATATCCACCACTGAAACTTATCGATGACGGCAATCCAGAGCAGCAACTTAAAGACCTTGGTCAACTGGACTTCCACCACCCGGGGGAAGTTATCCGGATTTTTCAGGAACCCGCCCCAATGTTCGAGCGAGAGAAACTCCATGGCCTGGGAGGCCAGCTCGGCCATTTCGATGGGCACGTCCCGGTGATATGCAAAGGGATAATGGCGGGTCAGAAAGCTGTGCATGGCATGGCCGGCTTCGTGCATGATGACGCGGACGTCACTGACCGAGCCGGAGGCGTTCATAAAAATGAAAGGGATGCCGATTTCGGAGAGGCCGTAGTTATAGCCGCCCGGGGCTTTTCCTTTTCGGGTGAAGAGGTCCAGAAATCCATGCCGGTGCATAAAGGCGAAATACTGGCCGAAGTCCGGATGAATGCACCCCAGGACCTCCACCACTTTTTCGATGAAGGCGTCGCCGGTGAGGGCCACTTCGAGCGGCCCTTGCCCGGGGTGGAGGATTTCGAGGTCGTAAGGCCGCAGCTTATCTACGCCGAGCCGGGCCTTTCGGATTTCCAGCAGCCGCTCATAAAGCGGCAAGACCACCTTCCGGATGGATGCATGATATTGAAGCGTATCGTCGATGGTGTAATAGAACCGATGGAAGGCGTCGAAGGTATAGGCCTCGAAGTTGTCGTATCCGGCGTTTCGGGCCCGCTGATGGCGCAACGCCACCAGCCGGTTGAAAATCTCTTCGGCTTTTTCGGCGATGTTCAGATAGGCCTTCCCAACGGCATGATAGACGCGTTCGCGCAGCGCCCGGTCTTCTTTTTCCAGCAGCCGGGCTGCTTGCGGCATGGTCAGCTCTTTGCCGTCGATGGTCACCATCAGCCCGCCCGTGAGGGAAGTATAGCGGCTGATGAGCTTTTCTTCTTCTTGAAGAAGCGGCAGGTTTTCCTTTCGGAAAATTTTCAGGTCGGTCTCCACGCCCCGGTTATACATGCCATACTGCTCGGGGTCCAGCGCTTTCCGATAGGGCGAGTCGGCGTATTTTTTGTCGAGGCGGTTGGAAATCTCCTTGTAAGGGATGATGACCTCGGCCGTATATCGTTCATATTCGGTTTTGAGGTCGGGGTCCAGCGAGTTGCGCGTAAAGGCGATGTATTTACGGGCCGTGCGTTCGCTGATGACACTTTCAAATTCGCTCCGGTCGAGCAGCCATGCTTCCAGTTCGTCAGCCGAATCGATGGGACGTTCCAGCAGTTCATCGGCATAGCGCATCACCGCGTCCCATGTTTCCAGCTTTTCCTCTTCGGGCAGATAGCGCCGCGTGGTGGGTGTGATAATCCCGTAAAAGTCTATGTTTTCTCGTTCTTTCAGTTCGGGGGTTGTCATGATGGTTCGTTTTCCGTGTCAGCGTTGTTGTTTTCCTTGGCCTCTTCTTCCGACGCCTCGGCGGGGAAGGAAAGGCCCGCCGCCGTCAGTTGATGATACCACTTGACCATTTTACGTAAATGAGAAGTATAGATGCGCTCCACATCCAGCATGGGAGCGTTCTCTTCAAAAAACGCCCGCAGCTCGGCCTCGGGCGTTTTATCGTGCACGGGCAGTTCCTTTTCAAAGGCCGCCCAGAAGCGTTCATACACATCCCGCAGTCTCACGTCTTCATCATCTTTGCCGAAAAGCAAAATATCTTTCAGCAGCGTGACTTCCAGCGCGTTGCCAAGCAGCGTCTTCCGGCCGGGCTGATGAATGGGCGCAATGATGACCCCGCGCGGGGTGCGCGCCGTAATCATCATCAACGTGGGTTTGCCCTTGAGGTAAATGATGTCGTCCCAATGAGGTGTCATAGTCATGTCGGCATTCAGGAAATGGCATGGCAAAAATGCCAAACCGCCCACAAAAAGCAGGGAAGCGGTGAACATTCACCCGCGAAAGACGGGGGCTCAAAACAAAATCCAATTCTTTTGCAACCATGACGGGACGGATGCGGGCTTTTCTGCGGTGGTGTCAACGCCGGCCTTTTCAAGGGGCTTTTCTGCTGAACGCCGGCATATGGCTGCTCTTTTATGCATGGGCCTCGCCCATCTACCTGACCAACGACGACCCCGGCATCTACTTCATGGTCTCGGGTGCGCTGAAAGACTGGCCGGCTTCACCCTATTCGCTTTTCACGCACGTCTGGATGGGCCGGCTATGGCATCAGCTTTACCGGCTGTGGCCGCACATTCCATGGTATGGAGGCAGTGAGCTGCTGGCGTTGTATGTGTCTTTTTCCGTCTTTTTGGGGCTTCTGATTCGGCGGTGGAAAGAATGGGGGCTGGTGTTGTATGCAGCCCTATTTTTGTCGGGCGGCATGTGGTTTTTGCTTTATTTCCACTTCACCATGGCGTCGGCGTTTCTGATGACGGCGGGCCTCGGGCTGTGGGTGACGGGGACGCCCCGCCGGATGCAGGCGGCGGGATGGCTGCTGATGGTGTGGGGATTTCTCATCCGTCCGGCCGGCGTAATGATTGCCGCGGTCATCGGCGCCGCGTTCCTATGGCGATGGCTGGTGGCTCGCCGATGGATGCATACGCCCCGCAAGGTGATACGTCGCCGCATGCTGGCCGTGGGGGGCATGATAGGGCTGGCGTGGCTGTTGCAACAGGTTCATCAACATCACTACCGGCATAGCGGCTGGGCCGATTACCTCGAATACAACCGCCTTCGGTCGGCGATTCACGACTACCGCATCGACGCCGCCGGAAAAGACTCCGCCGAGAAGGCGGCTTTCCTCGCCCGCCTGGGATGGTCGCCTAACGACCTTGCCCTCTTTCGAGCCCATCTTTACGGACATCCCACCTTTTCCCTTGCCCACCTGCGGCGCATTCCCCTTCGGGCGGCATGGCACGACAAATTGAGCCTATCGCGTGCGGTCAGCATGGCCCTCTCTATGGTGAATGGCGCAGGATGGTCTGCATTTCATTTATCTTTTCTTTGGTTGTGTGCGCTTTTCCTGTGGTGGGTCCATCGGCGGGAAGCCGTCTTGGCCGCCCTGGGCTGGATGGCGCTGTGGGCGGGGACCATCTGGCTCACCGCATGGGTGTTGAAGCCGCCGCCGCTCTCGGTGCTTTTTCCGCTGACATTCGGCATCGGTTTTACGGCGGCCTATTCCTTCGGCGGAGATGGACGCCCGCCCCTCCGCGTCCGGCAATACATCGGGCTCATCGGCGTGGTCCTGTTTGTCGGATGGCACCTGTGGTGGCTTCGTAACGCAAGCGCCGCCCACCGCAGCCGCACCCGCCACGTGGTGGAAGCCCTCCGAACAATGAAAACACGCCCTTGCACTTACGTCGTAATGCCGAGTTTCCCCTACGCCTACACGCCGCCGCTGCACGAATATTTCCCATGGGATTCGGTCAACATCATTCCCGTCGGCGGCATGATGCAAACCCCGTTGGCCGATACGCTCTTACAGCGAAAAGGCCTCAACAAAAACCTCTTTATGACACTGCTCAAGCCTGACGTGGTGTTGCTGACGTCCGACTCTCTCCTTCCCATGCAAATCAGGCGCTTTTTCCAACAGCACGAGGGATGGACGGTCGAGGGGCGCGTGGTGGATTCGCTCCACCTCCCTGAGCCCTGGTGGCGATTTTACATGTGGAAGTTTACGCGGAGCGATTAACTGCTACGGTTTTTTTCGGTGCTTTTTCACCCAGCGAATGTTTCGCATCAGGCCTTCGTATTTGGCCCGTTTGAGGGGCGTGCCGGCAAAGGCTTCGTCGAAGATTTCCGGCGTGAGGCTTTCCCAGTCTTCATCCCGAAACCGGCGAACGGCCGGCACCGGCTGAAAGCGCGGCTCATCGGAAGAGCGGGCAAACTTGATATTCCACGGACACACCTCCTGACAGATGTCACATCCGAAAATCCAATCGTCCCACACCGGCGTGTCTTCCTCCGAAAACTCATCTTTCCGCTCGATGGTATGATAGGCGATGCACTTACGGGCATCCACCACGCCGTCTGCTACAATGGCATCGGTGGGACAGGCCTCAATGCACCGCCGGCACGTCCCGCAGAGGTCCCGCATCGGTGTGCCGCCGGGCAGTTCGAGGTTGGTAATGATTTCCGATAAGAAAAAGAACGACCCTTCCCGGGGCCGCAACAGATTGCCGTTTTTTCCGGCCCAACCGATGCCCGCCCGCACGGCCCACGCCTTTTCCATCACCGGCGCCGAGTCCACCGCCAGCCGATATTCAAACGGGCCGATGACTTCCTGCACGGTGCGCACCAGCCGTTTCAGCTTTTTTTTCAGCACCTTATGATAGTCCTTGATCTGGGCATATCGGGCCACTTTATAGGTGCAACCCTCGGGTTGGCCGCTTCGGGCGAGGTAAGGATGCGTCAGGACAATGACGCTTCGGGCGGAAGGAAGCAGCCGGCGAACATCGGCCCGCAAGCGGGCGTGTCGTTCCATATAGTCCATGCCCGCATGCATGCCTGCTTGGAGCCAGGCATGTAAGAATTCTGCCTCCTTATCGAGCGGCTCGACGGGAGCGACTTCAAGGGCGCTGAAACCCAGATCGTCGGCCGCCTTCCGAAAGCAGTCGAGGGCCTCCTCGGGAGTCATGCGCCTGTTTCAAACAACGAAGGGGGCGGCATTTCGCCCACCAGCCGATAAGCCGGCGGCAAAGCCATGCGTCCCCGCAAAGTCCGTTTAATAAAGCCCTGCCGGATAAGATACGGCTCATAGACGTCTTCGAGGGTGGTGGGATCTTCGCCGAGGGCCACGGCCAGCGTCTGGAGGCCGGCGGGGCCGCCGTTAAACATCTGCACGAGCGTGCGCAAGATGCGATGATCCATCTCGTCGAGACCGTGGGCATCAATGCCCAGCGCATCGAGGGCGGAATCAACCAGTTTTTCATCCACCACTTCTTGCTTTTGTACCTGGGCAAAGTCCCGCAGGCGACGCAGCAGCGATAATGCAATGCGGGGCGTGCCCCGCGAGCGCATGGCGAGCATCTCCGCCGCCGACGACGTCATCCTCATATCAAGCTGGTCGGCCGCCCTTCGGATGATCACGAGCAGCTCTTCGGGTTGATAGAAATCCAGCCGCAAGGAAATGCCGAATCGGGCCCGCAGCGGTGAGGTCAGCCGGCCGGTCCGGGTGGTGGCCCCCACCAACGTAAAAGGCGAAAGTTCCAGCCGCATCGCCCGAGACGACGGGCCGTTGTCGATGACAATATCGATGGCGTAGTCTTCCATCGCCGAATAGAGATATTCTTCAATGGCGGGCGGCAGCCGGTGGATTTCATCGATGAAGAGAACATCTCCGGCATTGAGGTTGAGCAACAGGCCGGCCAGGGTGGCGGGCTTGTCGAGGGTGGGCGCCGACGTAATCTGGATGCCCACGCCCATCTCTCGGGCGATGATAAGCGCCAGGGTGGTCTTTCCCAGTCCGGGCGGGCCATGCAGCAGGACGTGGTCGAGGGCTTCGCCGCGCCCGCGGGCCGCCGCCACAAACACCCGCAGGTTGTCCACAGCCCGCCGGTTGCCCGTAAAATCAGCAAAGGAAGCCGGTCGTAACGTCCCGCTGGGCGCCGTTTCCGCCAGGGCTTCCAGCGTATGTTTCGGTCGGGGCTTGTTCACGCCTGCAAATTAAAAGTCGCTGCCCACACCCAGGTAGAACTGCCGCCGCGTCGGCGAGCCCATCTCCATCCCCCACGCATAATCAAGCCGCCAGAAATAGCCCATCGCCTCGAAGCGCAACCCTAACCCGCCACCGCCCACCAGCGGATAGGCCAGCGTCTCCACCCAGATATCAAAAGGGCCGCTCTCGATATGTTGCTTCCGAATGGCCGATTCCATCGAAAAAGGCGACCCCCGATACCAAGCCGTCCCCAGATCGCCAAACAACACGAACTGAAACGACTCCAGAAAAGAACTGTGAATGGGCTTGCCATGAATCAGGTGGAAAATCGAAAAACGAAGCTCATTATTCCACAGCAGATAGCGCGTCCCGTTTCGGATGTTCTGCGGAAAACCCCGAACCGGCGCCGCCAGCGCTTGATATACGTATTCCTGCTCGGCATCGACCGGCAAGTCGTTGTTAAACTTGGGAAAGAACCAATTCTCCTCGCCCCCGAGATAATAGACCACATGGTAGCGCCCGAAAGAAGCCGCCCCACTGAGCCGCTGCGCCCACACCATCGGCCGCCGCAAAGGGAAATAGTGTCGAAAGTCAAAGCCGACCACATGGACGGAAGGCCGCTTAAAAAGCCGCTGACCGGCCGCAAACGACAGTTCCGAGAAAGTCTCGTAATACACCTTACCCCGATAGCCCCGATAGAGATTATACCCCAGCGGCATCAGGTCCTGGGCCACCCATTCCGCTTTCAGGCCCAGACGATAGTCGTTGACGGGCGGCGTGGTCAGGCTCTGGTAGTCAAGCGCCAGAAAATGGAATTTGTCGTGTCGGACCGACAGGGTCATCCGCCCCGAAAGCACCGCCGAAATCGGAAAGATAGTCCGGTAAGCCGCCAGATCGGTCACCTGCTGGAAATAATACCCCTGCGTGTTGCTCTGGACCAGCGAGGTCCGATAGAAAAGCGCGTCGTGCACCCAGCGATGCCGCCGATTGACGTAGCGGAACCAGTAGTCCGATCCCGACAGGTCGAAGGCTGTCCGGAAGCCGGCCTCCACCACATCATTCCGGAAGATGCTGCGAATCCGGGCCAGCGTCAAGGCGTTGGCCCGCGGCACGTAATAAAACGGCTGATTGGGAATATAAGGGAAATAATAGGACGAGATGAGGCTGTTGTCCAATTGCAAACGAATAAAATGCGGCAGGAACGTAAGCTCGTAAGGCGAATGTCGGAAGCGGCGCCGTCGGCGAAGCGTATCGGGTGCGGGAGGGTTGTCCGGTGCTTGCCGGTCCGGCGAAGGCGGTGGAAAAGGCGTGATAAAATGAAAAGGATAACGATGCGTCTTTTCCGGAAGTCTTTCGGGTTGGTATTCTTCACCCAATCGGGCCAGCAAAGCCGCCCGGGGACGCACCGAAGCCGCCGCCACCAGCGGATAGGTCAGGCGCCGCCGCCGGTCGGTCCGATAAAAGGCCGGCGCCACCGCCCTCACCCGTTCAGATGCCACCGGCACATGAAGGGAGGCCGTCACTATCACGTAGCGCCCCGAAGCATCGCGCCGAAGATAGCGCACCTTCTCATCCGACAGCATCACATATCCCTTGACAAAGCCTGAAAAACGCCCCAACCACCGGATGCGGGCCGTGTCGTAATACACATGGACCGTATCCATCTGCACCACACCCGCTTTCAAAAGGGCCGTATCGATCCAGACGGCTTTTTTCTCAAAAAAGAAAAAGGTATCGGGAGACTGAGCCAACGAGTCGGCACGCCGAAGGACCACATACGAATATTGATAAATGCTGTCGGGTTCGAACGCCCACAGCGCCGACACACCGTCGGGATCGGCCATGGCCGCCCGCCCGCCGGAAGGCGAATAAGCCGGATACGTCACCTCGACCAGCGGCGCACTCCGGAAATAATGTGCCGTCCGAAACTTCAACTTCTTGAAAAAGAGCGAACGGTCAATAGCAACGGAAAACAGATGAAAGGTGGGCCGTATCGAAAACGACTTCAAGGAAGAAAACCGCATCCAGAGCGTATCGGAAGGACGGTTGGAAGTAAAGAGCACTTCTTTGCCGTCGGCGGAGAAACGGGGCGAGAGGTCGTCGTAGGGGTCCAGCGTCAAAGGGCGAAATCGATTGCTTTGATAGCGATAATAAAAGATGTCGGTTTGTCCCGAGCGAACGGCCGAAAACACCATGGCATCGGCGGTGGGCGTGACGTCGAAGGCCAGAGGTTTCTGAATAAAAGTCAGCAGGCGGTCTTCGCCCCATTTGCCGTCGGCGATGTGATAGGGCGCCAGACGATAACCGCGCACATCGGGATAACACACCCAGAGCACGGGCGCCCCTTTCTGAAAGGCGGTGACGAAATAGGCCGCATCGGCATAAGGAAACGGGAGCAACGTGCCTTCCTTGCGGAGCACCTTCCACTTCTTTTTGTGCAAGTCGCCTAACAACAGCCGGTAGCGATGATTATAAAAAAGGGTGAGGGCCACGTACCGGCCGTCGTCGGAAAAACGCACATTGAGGACTTCCCACCGTTTCCACCGATGGGGCAGGCGAATGGTCTCCTCGTCCGGAGGAAAGTCGGGGCGCTTCCCTACCCTATCTCGAAAATGCCGAAAAAACGCCCGATGCAACTCTCCGAGGCTCTTGCCCGTCACCGTGTAAAGCGCCGACTCGAGGTTTTTCTGCATCTGGGCGATGTAAAGAATGCTCCGCACCGCTTGCAGGCCATATTGCCGACGGATATACCGCCAGAACGCAAACGCATAGCGGGGGCGGTTGTATTCATCAAGCTGATTAAACCAGCGCAGCCGCCGCGTACGGACCGCCTGCCGCATCCAATCATCAAAGTCGGCATCCCATTCCCACGAAAAGCTTTTTTGCAGGCCGTCGAACGTCCACTGCGGCACCGTCAGCAAAAAAGCATTCTGGACGCGCTCCTGCAACGTCCCGCCGAAAAACAGGTCGGCCAGCAGCACGTCGGAAAGGCCGTCTTTCAACTGCTCGATCAGATGAAAGCGATTGCCGTCATAGAAAAGTTTTACCTCATTGGTGCGGATGGGAATCGTGCCGTGATCGGGGGGACGAACAAGGTCCAGCGGAAAGTTGGAAGCCCGCCATTCTTGATAAGAAGTGAAAAGAATCACGTTGACGGGCGCCAGCATGTGATAGTCAAAGCTGTCTTCCAACTGCCGCAACAACCCGGGCGAAAGTTGAAGGACATATTCGGCCAGTTGTTTACCGCCCTGATGGTAATAGACGCGGAACATGTCATTTTCCACGTAAAACCACGTGCGGTCCAGATGCCGATAGGGCGAGGGGCCGAATTCGGTATATACGCCCTGGGCGGCTGCGGTCGCCGCCCAGCAAAGCAGGCCGAGCTTTAATAATATCCTGCCCATCGTCGAAGGAACCATTCAGCAAATAGCAAGCTCAATATTACAGCAAGCAACGCCAACACATCCATCAGGGGGACTTTTCGCTCCACGTGGACGGGCGGCAGAGGCGTCTCGGCCAGTTGTCGGATGTGGGCTTCGATGTCTGTCCACTGCCGCGGCAGAAAGGAGGGCGCGGCGGTGGTCCGGGAAAGCTCCCGCAGCCATGCATGGCGGGCTTGCAGGTCTTGATATTCGAGGCTGTTGGCGCCCACGGCAAAGACGTGATGCGTGGTAAAGGTTTGATCACCAAGACGCGCCGCGGCGTCTATCCGGTAGATACCCGGCGGCAGGGGACGGGTTTCCACCCGATAGTAGCGGCCGTCCCAGGCGGCTTTCCAGACCTCGGGCCGCCCGGAATCCTGACGGCGGATTGTGAGCGATACTTCTCCGCGGGGGTCGGGTTGTCCTACTGCATTGACCAGTTCAAAACGCCATTGGATGGGGCGCCGGGCGTCATACACATCTCGGGGGGCCACCAGCGAAAAACGGGCGCGACGGCTGTGGCCCAGAAACGCCATCAGCGGGGGCACGAGGGCGTCCATCGGATGGGAGCCGGACAAATAATCCCACTGCCACCATCCCTGCCCGTTCCACACCACAAAAGGCTGCTCTTTCCGCATGCCGGCCCACACAGTGGGGCCGTCCTTTCCCATCAGCAGGGGGGCCAGATGGTCGGCGGACACGTGAAAGAATTGTTGGAGCATGGCGCCGGCATTTGCCGGAATGCCCTCGGTAGAGAAATAAGGAAACCGAAAGTCGGGCGTGCCGGCGGGCACCCACCGGCCCGAAGCCGGCCGCAAAGCCACATCCCACCATTGAGCCGGAAGGGTGGAATGGGTGCGCCGGCCCACCACCAGCCAGACGCCGCCGCGGAAGTTTCGGATGCGGTTCATCAGTGACGGCGGCCCCACAGAACGCCGCGGCGGCCATTCATACAGGATAAGCACCTGATAATCATCCAGATCGGGAAGGCGCTTGTTGCGGACGGCGGCCGCGGTCAGCACATCCACGCTCCACCCATCGAGGGCGGCGATGCGGCGGGCCAGAGCGCCCCCGTCGGGATGTGGGCCCAACATCACCAACAGCGCTCGATATCGATATTCAGAGGCTTTGATGAGCAAGTGGCGCACATTATTACGCGTGTTTTTTTCCTGAGGAACGGGGTCCAGCACGATGGTCACCTGATGCAGCCCGCTGTCGAGTGGGCTGAGCTGCACGTCGAGGGGGGCCGCGGCCAATTGCGCCCATGGTTTTCGGATGGTCCAAACAGGTCGGCCGTCCACGCGGACCTGCACCCGTCCCTGCCCGTCGAGTCGGGGCGGTGCTTCGATGAAAATGCGCACGGGCACCGGATGTCCCGCCCTGACGCGGCGGTTGTATTCCACACCGGCAATGCGCGTGTCCCATTGCGGGGTGGTGTCGCCCATCCGAACGGTGGCCACCGGCGGCAAGGTCTCGAAAGGCACCGACGTCGGCGGCGGGCCGGCGTTGGCTATCCCGTCGGTGATGAAGACCACTCCATGCAACGGGCGGTCCGCATAGCCCTGCTGCAAACGAAGCAAAAACCCGCTCAGGTTCGATGCTGCATCCGTAAAGCTATCGGGCATGCCCCGCCGAAGCCGACCGCCCACCAGCAACGTATCGATACGCCAGACGCCCCGATGCGTTTCAAGCAAACGACGCAGCCGGGGGAAAAACGTATCCGCGTAAAAAACGCTGTCCCGCGTGGCCGTTATCGAAGCCGAATGGTCGATACCGACGACCAGCAACGGGCTGGGACGCACTTTCTCCGTTCGGTTCCAATAAAAACCCAACAACAGCGTGCCCATCAATCCGAGGGCCGCCGTCCGCAGGGCCCACAGCACCCACCGAAAAGGACGCCGCCGCCGAATCCACGGCCGATACGCCCAATAAGCCAGCGCCCCCGCCGACAGCCATATCAATACCAGCAGCAACGGCCAGCCCCGAACAGCAGATTCCAGAATCACATTAAGCAAGAGCGACTTCACCGGCGGCACGTAATTGAGAAAGGATAGTTCAGGACGCAGCAAAGGTAACGCCTTATATCAGGGTTTTAGGATAGCACAAGGAGCCATCCGGTTTTCGCCGGCGCCCAAACGCCAAAAGAACGGCAAGCCATCACCGATACCTATACACTAAATCCACGCATTGTCGGCCATCCAACAAAATGGATCATCGCCAAAATTCGAAAATTTTTGATACATATGTCTATTGCCTCCTGATTTTAGCAACTATATACCGATGAGGTGAAAAGTATTATTATTGCATTACTAAAACTCAAAGGCCATGAAAACGTATCGTAACTGGTTGGTAATGTTATTCACAATGGTCGTTTTCAGCAATTTACCGGGGGGTATGACATCTCTTTTCGCCCAAACATGGATCCAGCAAGGCAGCGACATCGACGGTGAGGCCGGCTACGATTGGTCGGGGTCTTCGGTGAGCATGCCCGACTCCAACACCCTCGCCGTCGGGGCATACGGAAACGATGGCAACGGCGCCTTTTCCGGACACGTGCGCATTTACCGCTGGAACGGCAGCGCATGGGTGCAAAAGGGGACCGACATCGACGGGGATACCGCACAGGAGGAATCCGGCTTTTCGGTGAGTATGCCCGATTCCAACACCGTCGCCATCGGGGCGCTCTATCACAGCGGCGGCGGAGTTTCCCAAGTGGGAATCGCGCGCGTTTTCCGGTGGAACGGAAGCGCATGGGTCCAGAAAGGCGGCGACCTCAACGGCGAGGCCGCCTATGACTGGTTCGGTCGGTCGGTCAGCATGCCCGACTCCAACACCGTCGCCGTCGGAGCGGTTGGGAATGATGGCAACGGCGGTAATTCCGGACATGTGCGGGTGTATCGCTGGAACGGAATGGCATGGGTCCAGAAAGGCGCCGACATCGACGGCGAAGCCACAGGGGACTACTCAGGTTATTCGGTGAGCATGCCCGACTCCAACACCGTCGCCATCGGCGCACCGTATAACGATGGCAACGGCGGTAGTTCCGGACATGTGCGCATTTATCGATGGAACGGCACCGCGTGGATACAGAAAGGCGCCGACATCGACGGCGAAGCGGGAGCGGACGAATTCGGCTATTCAGTGAGTATGCCTGATACCAATACCGTCGCCGTGGGGGCACCTAAAAATGATGGCATCGGTTTTACTGCCAATGCCGGTCATGTTCGTATTTTCCGATGGAACGGTACCGCATGGGTCCAAAAAGGCGCCGACATCGATGGTGTCGGCGTCGGGGATCAATCCGGCTGTTCCGTCAGTATGCCCGATTCCAACACCGTCGCCGTCGGCGCACGCTATTATGGGGCGTTCGACCCCGGTCACGTCCGCATCTTTCATTGGAACGGCACCGCATGGGTCCAGAAAGGATCGGACATTATTGGTGAGGCTGCAGGGGACATTTCGGGGTGGTCGGTCAGCATGCCCGACGCCAACATCGTCGCTATCGGCGCACCTAAAAACGATGGGCCCAACGGGACGAACGCCGGGCATGTACGGGTGTATCAATGGGGTTCACAGAACGACGTGGGTGTGAGTGCGGTGGACAGCCCGGTATCGGGTTGTGGAATGGGTGCTGTCGAGCCGGTGTGGATCACGGTGCACAACTATGGGGCGGCGCTGAGTTCGGGAACAAATGTACCTTATAGCGTAGAGGTGGACGGCGGCGCACCGTGTGCGGGGACGCTGACCATCGGCACCGGCGGTCTGGCCTCAGGTGCCGACACCACCTTCAACAGCGGCTGCACAGGCGACTTTAGCACGTTGGGCAGCCATACGGTGAAGGCGTGGACCAGCCTGGCGGGGGACGTGGATAACACCAATGACACCACCACGCAAGCCGTTGACAACCAACCCTCCTACAGCACCTTCCCCCACGTGGAAGGCTTTGAAGGAACCAGCTACTGGACCTTTGGCGGTACCAACAGCAGTTGGGAAGTGGGGACGGTGTCGTCCTTTGATTTTAACGAGCCGGGCGAGGGGAC
>JALVCQ010000038.1 GCA_027009805.1 Bacteroidota bacterium | reverse complement strand
AAAGACGATGGGCTTTTCGTTGCCGGTGCGGGCTTCGATGATGGGCTTGACGATATAGGGAATTACGCCGCCGGCGCGTTCGACCAGCACCAGATCGCCGATGCGGAGGTCCTTCTCTTTGATAAAGTCTTCGTTGTGCAAGGAAGCGGATGAGACGGTCACACCGCCGATGTGCACGGGGTCCAGCCTGGCCACAGGCGTGATCACACCCGTGCGGCCCACCTGAAACTCGACGTCCAACAGGCGCGTGGTGGCCTGTTGCGCCTCGAACTTGTAGGCGATGGCCCAACGCGGATGATGGCTGGTAAAGCCCAATACCGGATAGAGGCGGACGTCGTTGACTTTGATGACCAGGCCGTCCACTTCGTAAGGATAGGCAAAACGGGCCTCTTCCCATTTGCGGCAAAAGGCCACCACTTCCTCGATGTCATCGCTGAGCAGGCTTTCCGCAAACGGGGTTTTGAAGCCCAGTTCGGCCAGGAGGCGCATGTTTTCGTAATGGTTGTTGAGGCGCTCGGCGAGGAGGTCATTACCTTCGGCGTCTCGGGCATAGGTAATCTGATAGACCAATCCTTCGAGCGGGCGTTTGGCCACTTCTTCGGAGGATTTGAGGCGCAGCGATCCGGCTGCGGCGTTTCGGGGATTGGCAAAGGGCGGCAATCCTTGGGCTTCCCGTTCGAGGTTGAGCTTTCGGAAGTGTTCGCGGCCGATGACCACCTCGCCGCGGATTTCGATCCGGGTGATGCCGTGTCGGGAAAAGTCGGCCCGCAGGGGGATGCTCCGGATGGTTTTGACGTTGGGCGTGATGTCTTCGCCGACCTCGCCGTCGCCGCGGGTGGCGCCGCGGGTCAGGATGTCGTTTTCATAGACGATGGCGATGCCGGCGCCGTCCAACTTCGGCTCGGTGCATAGGGCCACCCGTTCTTGTCCGGCAAGGGCGGTCACGCGGCGATAAAATTCATACACGCCGTCGGTGGAATATGTATTCTCCAGCGACAACATAGGCGCCAGATGGCGAACGGGCGGAAAATCGGTCACCTCTACGTGAAGCAGACGCTGCGTGGGCGAGTCGGGCGTGATCAGCTTGGGGAATTTCGCTTCGATGCGTTGCAACAGCTTAAAGAGCCGGTCATATTCATAATCGGAAATGACGGGGTCGTCTTTAATATAGTAGCGCCATTCATGATAACGGACAAGTTTCCGCAGCGTTTCCAGCAGGGAGCGGGCTTCTTCGGCGTCGGCCGGATCGGGCGGATTGTTGAGAAGCGCTTTGGTCTGTTCGATGAGTTGTTGTTCTTCCTCGGGCGAATACATGAGACCGGGGTTATTGCGATTGCAGGAGTGCGTCCAGTTTTTTCAACAGGATGGCATAGATGCGGTGGTTCGAGGTTTCCGACCATCCGGCGATATGGGGCGTGATGATGACGTTGGGAAACTGCTGGAGTTGCTTTAAGACGGCGGGGGCGGGCGGTTCGTTTTCCAGCACGTCGAGGGCCACGCCGCCGAGATGTCCGGAACGGATGGCCGCCAGGAGTGCATCCAGTTCAACCACCTGCCCGCGGGCGGTGTTGATGAAATAGCCGCCCGGCTTCATCGCAGCAAAGAAGTCGCTGTTAATCCAGTGCCAGTTTTCCGGCCGCATATCGACGTGCACGGAGATCACGTCGGCTTCTTGAAGCAGCATGTCGATATCCGTTTCGCGCACTCCTTCCACGGCGGCGGCATAGCCGGCGGGTTGGAAACGATCGTAGGCGAGGACGCGTCGGGCCAGAGGCACCAGCCGGCGGGCCAGTTCTCGCCCGGCATGGCCGAAGCCGACGATGCCGACGGTGAGCTCCGACAGCTCCTTCCGGCCGACGTCGCTGCGCCGCCACAGCCGGCCGTTAATGGCCTGAATGTCTTCGGGCAGACGGCGAATGAGGCTGAATATGAGGGCCAGGGCATGCTCGGCCACGGTGGGGGCGTTGCCTTCAGGCGAGCTGATCAGGTGAATGCCCCGCGCCCGCAGCGCTTCTTTGTCGATGCGTTCGGTGCCCGATCCCGGCCGCAACACGTAGCGGAGCCGCGACGCACGGGCAATGACATCTTCGGAAAGGTCCACCGCCCCCCGCACCAGAATCATCTCATACGGTGAAAGCTCCGGCCATGAGACCACCGGCGGTACACACACATCGCTGGCGATCCCCCGTCCTTGCAGGGCGATTCGGAACCAGTCGGGCAGGTTCTTGTCAACAAGCAGGGCTTTCATATGGGGCCATGAAAATACAACAAGCCGGACGCTTCATGCTTTGCAAAATAAGCGAGTGAAAAACAACAGAAGTGGCAACCTGATGCCCTGCAAGCCGCTTCGATAACGCCCATGAAGGAACAGACGCGCCCGCATGCTTTGCTGCAAAGCCGCATGAACTCGCCATTCTCTAAATAACATCTAAAATAACAGCGGCTTTGCACCCACGTGGGATAGGTTCTTACTTTTGCGCCCGTCATTATCGGTGAGTCCATGGGAAAGACGATTGTTCTGAAAAAAGGCCTTGACCTCTGTTTAGACGGCCGGCCTTATAACTTCCTCGATGATGCGCCGCTTCCGCGCCATTATGCGGTGAAGCCGCTCGACTTCAAGTTTGTGCAAGCCAAGCTGCACAAGAAAGTGGGCGATCGCGTGCGGGCCGGAGAGCCGGTGGCTTATGACCGTAAGCATCCGGAGATTCAGTTTTCGGCGCCTGTGAGTGGGGAGATCGTTGAAATCGTGCGGGGGCCGAAGCGCCGCATTGAAGAAATCCGCATTCTTTCCGATGCCGAGACCGAATATGTCGATTTCGGTGCGGCCGATCCGCGGACGCTTTCCCGCGAGCAAATCGTCGAACGCCTCTTGCAGAGCGGTCTGTGGGCCTTCATTCGTCAACGGCCGTATGGCATCATCGCCCGGCCCGACGACCAGCCGGCCGCCATCTTTATTTCCGGTTTCGACTCGGCGCCGCTGGCGCCCGATGTGCATTTCGTGATGAGTCATTACGACCCTGCCGACTTTCAGGCGGGGCTGGAAGTGTTACGAAAACTCACCGACGGCCCCATTCACCTGAATGTGGATGGTGACAAGCCCTTGCCGCCGGCTTATCAGCAAGCCGAAGGCGTCGAACTGAATACCTTCTACGGCCCGCACCCGGCGGGCAACGTGGGCGTTCAAATTCATCATCTTGAACCGATCATCGGCGATAAAAAAGTATGGTATATCGGCCCGCAGGATGTGGTGGCTGTGGGACGCCTCTTCACCGAAGGGCGCGTGCGGCCCGAACGCATCGTGGCTGTGGCCGGCAACGGCGCCGTCAAACGCGTCTATTACCGAACCCTCGTGGGGGCTTCCATCGAAACGCTGATTAAAGATCGGGTCGTGACCGACCGGCCTTTGCGATATATCTCCGGCAACATCTTTAACGGCGAAGCCATCGAGCCTGCCGGCTATCTGGGCTTTTATCACACGCAGCTCACCGTGATCTTCGAGGCCGACGAGCCCGAATTGCTGGGGTGGATCATGCCCGAGAAACCGCGTCCCACCGTGTGGAATGTCTTCTGCTGGAAAATCCTCGGCGAAGACTGCTACGACGACTACGACACCATGATGAACGGCGAAGAGCGTCCCTTTGTCTATTCCGGCATTTACGAACGCCATCTGCCGATGGACCTGTTTCCGGAGTTTCTCATGCGGGCCATCCTTGCCCGAGACTTCGAGAAGATGGAACAGCTCGGCATTAAAGAGCTCGAAGAGGAAGACCTCTCCACCTGTGAGTTTGTGTGTCCTTCCAAACAGCCGTTGCAACAAATCCTTCACCGGGGCATCGAGATGATGCTCAAAGATGAAGGCCTTATCTAACATCTTGCCATAACCTCTCTGCCATGAAGAAGCGACTGATGGAGCTTTTTGATCGCCTCGACCCGCATTTTCGGGAAGGCGGCGATTTGTATGCAATGCACTCGTTGTATGACGCCGTCAAGACGTTCCTTTTTGTTCCCAAGCATCCCACGCCGCCGCGGCTGGGCGTGCACATCCGGGACAAGATGGACCTCAAGCGGCTGATGATCATGGTGGTGATAGCCCTCATTCCCGCCACGCTCTTCGGCATCTGGAATGTGGGATATCAGCACTATCTGGCAATCGGGCAGGACGCCACCTGTATGCAAGAGTTCCTTTTCGGACTGGGCAAGTTCCTGCCGATGTATCTGGTCACGATGATCGTCGGCGGCACCATCGAAGGCATCTTTGCCCAGATCCGCAAGCACCAGATCAACGAAGGGTTTCTGGTGTCGGGGTTGTTGATCCCGCTGGTGATGCCGCCCGACTTGCCGTTGTGGATGGTGGCGGTGGCCACGGCTTTTGCGGTAATCATCGGCAAAGAGGTTCTGGGCGGCACGGGGATGAATGTGTTTAACCCGGCCCTGCTGGCTCGGGCGTTTGTGTTCTTTTCCTATCCGGCGTTTATGTCGGGCGATAAGGTCTGGGTGGCGGGGTTGCCCGACGGGGTCTCGGCGGCTACGCCGCTGGGGGCCGCCGCCGTTCACGAGCCGCTGGGATATTCCCTCTGGGAAATGGCGCTGGGCACCATTCCCGGTTCCTTCGGCGAGACTTCCTTTATTATGATTATGCTGGGGGCGATTATCTTGATTGCCACGCGGGTGGCCAGTTGGGAAGTCATGTTGTCGGTCTTCTTGGGGGCTACTTTTATGGGGCTGATTTACAACGCCTTCCCGGCGAACCCCTACATGGAGATTCCCTTTTACTACCACTACTTCATGGGCGGGCTGGCATT
>JALVCQ010000037.1 GCA_027009805.1 Bacteroidota bacterium | reverse complement strand
GGCGGTGTCGGAGGGCGGGCCGTTTCGTATGTTTGAGGCCCGATTTTAATGCCACCCAATACGATGAAAATGCAGCGATTGGCCTATTTATTCCTCCCCCTCCTGATGGTATTTGTTCATGTTCACAGCGCCTTTGGGCAAGAAGTGTTGGGCTTTGTATATGATGCAGAAACCGGCGCCCCTCTCCCCTATGCTAACGTGGTGTTAAAGGAAATCCGTCAGGGGGCGCTCACCGACGAGAACGGTTTTTATCGCATTGCCCGCGTGCCCGTCGGCACCTACACGCTGGCCATTTCCTACCTCGGTTATGAAGCCTATGAAAAGCGGGTGACGCTCTCGAAGGGACGAAAAATTCGGCACAACGTCTATCTCAACCCCACGGTGCTGAAATTAAAAGAAGTGGTGGTCGAAGACGCCGCAGTCCGGGAACGCAAGGAAGAAACCCGCATCAGCAAAATATCGGTGCGCAAGCAAGAAATCCTGTCGTTGCCGTCGGTGGGCGGCGAGCCCGATCTGGTGCAATATCTGACGCTGTTGCCGGGGGTCATCAGCAAAAGCGGCCCCGGCGGACAGATATACATCCGGGGCGGAACGCCCATCCAGAATCGCGTCCTCCTCGACGGGATGACCATCTACAACCCTTTCCACTCCATCGGCCTCTATTCCGTCCTTGACGCCGACATCATCCAGAAGGTGGATGTGTATAGCGCCGCCTTCGGCCCGCAATACGGCGAGCGGGTGTCGGCCGTCATCGACATCCGGACGCGGGAGGGCAACCGCAAGCGGTGGACCGGCAAACTGGGCGTGGGCCCCATCGTCGAAAAAATCACCATCGAAGGGCCCCTGCGGAAATGGGCGCCCCACAAGCCCAGCGCTACGCTGCTGCTTAACTTTCGCAGCAGCCCGCTTTCCACGACGGGCCCGATTTTTTATCCCTATCTACGGCGTTCCCTGCCCTTCGACTTCTACGATGCCTATGGAAAACTGGCATGGTCGCTTCCTCAGGGCACGCGGGCCAGTCTCTTCGGATTTCGCCATCAGGACGTGGCCGTCTTCGACTCGGTGCTCCACCATCAATGGACGGCCCACGGCGGCGGCTTTAACTTCCTGCTGCTGCCGCCCGGCAGCTCCTCGACGCTGGAAGGCCTGATGACCTATTCCGACTACGGCGTCGAACAACAGGAAGGCGACAAACCGGCCCGAAACAGCAGCATCAACGGCTTTGAAGCCCGCATCATGCTGCATAACTATTTAGGTAAAACCCGCTCAACCATCGGATTTGAAATCACCGGCTACGCCACCCGCCTCCGCTTCTCCACGCCGGTGGGCACACCGGTCAACTACGAAGAGTTTACCAGCAACATCAGCGGTTTCTGGCGATATTACCGGCAATGGAAACACGTCATCCTCGACGGTGGCATTCGCGTGCAATATTATGGTTCGGTTCAGGAGACCCGCCTCGAACCCCGCCTTCAATTCAAGGCCTTCGTCACACCGGCGTTTCGTCTCAAAGGCGGCGTGGGCCGCTATTCGCAAAACCTGCTCAACGGGCGGTCGGATCGGGACGTCGTCAATCTCTTTTACAGCATCATCTCCAGCCCGTCGCATTTACCGCCCACTTTCATGGGCGAGCCCCGCACCAGCCGCCTCGAACTGGGCCGCCACGCCGTGCTGGGGTTTGAGTGGGACGTGCGCCCGGGCATCACATTCGACGTGGAAGGATACGTCAAAGCCTTCGACCAACTGGTCAACTTCAACCGCAGCAAGCTTTATACGTTTGATGAAGAGTTTAAGGACCATCCCGATTTCTTGAAATACGACTTCATCATCGAACGGGGGCTGGCCCGCGGCGCTGACGTTTCGCTTCGGTGGAAGCGGGATGCATGGGACGCTTCCATCCACTATTCATGGGCCGTTAACGAACGGACAAGCGATCGGCTCCGCTATCCGCCCCACTGGGACCGGCGCCACAACGTCAACACGTTTGTCACCTACCGCCTCAACAAACACTGGCAGGTGTCGGCCCGCTGGGTGTATGGTTCGGGCTTTCCCTTCACGCAAACGGCCGGATTCTATGAAAACTTGCCGGCGGAGGCTCTGGAATCTTATGAAAACATCTATCAATACAACGGCTATCCGGGTGTGTTATACGGCCCCTACAACGCCGCCCGCTTGCCCGACGAACACCGCCTCGACCTCTCCGCCACCTACCGCCAACAGCTCCGCCCACACATGGAGCTCCGCGTGATCGGCTCGGTCGTCAACGCTTATAACCGGGCCAACATCTTTTACTTCGACCGGTTCCGCTTTCAGCGCGTGGACCAGTTGCCCATCCTGCCGGCCCTCAGCGCATCACTTTCTTTTTAACGTTGCACCATGTCCACACGTTTTTGGGGACTCTGGCTCGGATGCCTGTTGCTGCCGCTTGCCGGCGCAGGGCAAGCCTATCAGCGCATCAGCGGCGAATTCCTGATCAAAGGAAAAAACGCCGACGGAACCTATCAGCTCAGCAAAGGCCGCTTCTATTACGACCGCCGAAGCGAAAAACTGGCCTTACGGCTTTCCTTCCCCTACCGAGAGCTTTACGTCTTTCATGACACAGCCCTCTACCGCTTCACCGACTCGAACGGACAATGGGTGTTTCAGCGGCGGACCCGCTCGCCGTTCCTGCCGAAACTCTCGCCTTACGGACTGCTGCTGGAAGGGAAGATGAGTGACTTCGGTCTCGAAAAACTGGGCTTTAAGGTGAGCAAAGTGGAACGGCAGGATTCGCTGGTCATCAGCACATGGGACCCGCCATGGCTGGCCCGCAAGCTGCTGGGCAAGGTGCGCGTGGCCACCCATAAAGGGCGGCTCTTCGGCGTGATTTTTTACACCCCCGACGACTCGGTGCGCGTCAAGCAATTCTACGAAGATTATCGCCCCATCAAAGGGCTCTATTTTCCGCACCGCATCGTTCAATTTGCTTATCAAGCCGGAAAAGAAACCATTCAAGTCACCACCTATCGCCATGTTGTCATTGATGAAAAAGGGCATGATCGCTGGTATGATTTTCAGCTGCCCGATGTTCCTTAAAGGGCAGGCACAGCCGACCATGCCGTATTATATCGCCGCGCTTCCGTCGGCATGGGAGCCCCCCGCGGGGCACACCCACCGGTGGACGCAGGAGTTTCGAAACGTTCGCAATGAGCTGGACTTTGTGTTCACCGGCCTTTTTGTGATGTATAAATACGTTTTTTCTTCGCAAGATTTGTCTTCATGCGTATTCAGCCCTTCCTGCTCGGTCTATGGCCTGCATTCGGTGCGGAAGCTGGGCCCCGTTCGAGGTATTCTCAATACGTTTGATCGGCTGACTCGTTGCCATCCACAGAAACCCGGGAAACATTATCCCGTGGATCCCAAAACCGGCCGCCTCTATGACCCGATATAAGTGGCTGGCTCTGGCGGCCTTTCTTGTGGGCGGGCACTTTACGGTCTCCGCGCAGGATATTTACGATGCCGCCCATACCCGCACCTTCGCCGACTATTTGTTTGATAAAGGAGAATACGCCGAAGCGGCGCTGGAATATGAGCGGCTGGTGTTTTTGTCACCTTCGGACTCGCGGGCGCGGGTGCGCCTGCTGCAAGCCTATCGGCACGCCGGACGTCCGGCGGAAGGGATTCGATCTTTTCATCGGATATACGCTTCCATCGACAGTGCCTCGCCGCAGGCGCGTCGGGAGCTGTTCCGTCTTTACGTGATGGCTGACCGTTACGAAGAAGCCCGACAATTGCTGCCCCACCTTTCCGGTCCCACAGAAGGGCTCGAAGCCGGACTGTTCATTTTATCAGGACAGGCCGACAGTGTGGGGCCCATTCTGAGCCAATGCAGCGAGGCGCTTTGCGAAAAGCTCGGTTATCATGTGGACATCTGGCAACGCACCCGACGGCGCAGTCCGTTCGTGGCGGGTGCCCTTTCGGCGCTTTTGCCGGGAGCCGGAAAACTCTACGTCAAGCGCCCGTTGGATGCAGCCTTTGCTTTCATCTTCGTGGCCGGCAATGCGTGGCAAAGCTGGCTCGGATTCAAGCGGGAAGGCATGAAGAGTGTGCGCGGCTGGATCTTCGGCGGGCTGGCCGCCGGTTTTTACCTCGGGAATGTATGGGGCTCGGTCAGAGCGGCCAAACGCTATAACCAACAAATCGATGAAAGGCTTCATCGTCAGGCTCGGCATTTGCTGGTGGCTTCTCCTCGCTGAGGCGGCGGCCCAGGATGCGGGCCAGGCGCTGGCATGGGCCCGGACGATGGCGGAAAGCCGGCCCACGGAAGCCATGCGCATTCTCCGGCGGGTCACCTTCTTTTCCGGCGGCGACACCGCCTTCGAAGCCTATGCCCTGATGGGACGGTTGGCCTTCCAGCAACACAATCCCCAGGCGGCCGAAGACTACTTTCAACGGGCTTCCCTGTTGGCGCCCTCCGACAGCCTCCGTAAGGTGCTTGTTTACGAACGGGCCGCCGCTCAGATTTTACAGAAAAAATGGCAAACCGCCCTATGGACCCTTGAAGCCGAAGGGGATACCGCCGATCGCATCTACCTGATTCTCAAAGGCACCGCCCACTGGGGCGCCCTCAATGATTCGGCCGCTCGGGCCGCGTGGCTCCGAGCAGCACCCGACTCGACCACGCGCAGCCGCATTGCCACGCTTCTGCGAAGGCCCCGCCGCTACCGGCGGCCCAGCCCCCGACTCGCTTACTACCTCAGCATGGGCGTCCCCGGGCTGGGACAAGCCTACGCCGGCTATCCCGGCGAGGCCGTTCATTCGTTTTTACTGGTGGGCTCATTGGCCTCACTGACGGCTTATCTGGCCTTCCGATATTCCCTGTTCGATGCGCTGGGA
>JALVCQ010000036.1 GCA_027009805.1 Bacteroidota bacterium | reverse complement strand
AGTTTTCCACTTTGCCGTCTTTGATGCGTATCCAGTGGGCCAGCGAGCCCCGCGGCGCTTCCATGTAACCCACGCCTTTGGCTTCTTTGGGCCACGTTTCGGGCTCCCATTTTTCCATGTTGGCCATACGGGTGTCGCCTGCTTTGATGTTGGCGATGAGCTGGTCGTAAAATTCCAGCGCCCATCGGGCCGACAGCTTTGCGCAGATGGCGCGGGCGGCCGTTCGACCCAGCGTGGAAAACAGCGCATCCACAGGCACGTCAAGATATTTCAACACGCCGTTGACCTCCTCAATGGTTTCCTTGTCGCCGTGGGCATAGTTAACCAGCACCCGCGCCAGCGGCCCCACTTCCATCGGATGTCCGTGCCACCGCGGCGTTTTGATAAAGCTGTATTTCTCGTTGATGTTGAGGTGCTTATAGGGCGGTTTCGGCCCCGTGTAATGGATGTTGGTCTCGCCGTCCCACGGATGCTTCCCGCCGTTGGGATCGCCGGAATAGTCATACCACGAGTTGTTGACGTATTCCTGAATCTCTTCCGGGTCACGATGGTCTATCTCATGGACTTTGCTCAGGTCCCGATTAAGAATGACGCCTTGTTTGAATTTGAAGCTGCTGATGTCTCGGAATCCGTTCATCGGATATTCGCCGTAGCTCATATAGTTGCCAAAGCCCCTTCCGATGGCGCCCCAATCTTTGTAGAACGAGGCAATCGCCAGGAGATCCCGGAAATAGACCTGTTCGACGAATTGTTTTCCTTCTTCGAGCAGGCGCCGCACAAAGGCCAGCCGTTCGGCGTTGATGCCGCCCGGGCTGTTGAGGTTGATGGCGCATGCCATGCCGCCCACCAGATAGTTGGGATGGGGGTTCTTCCCGCCGAAGATGGTGTGCACCTTTACGATTTCTTTTTGCCATTCGAGGGCTTCGAGATAGTGGGCCACGGCAAGGAGGTTGACTTCCGGCGGCAATTTCATGGCCGGATGACCCCAGTAGCCGTTGGCGAAGATGCCCAGCTGGCCGCTTTCGACGAATTTGGTCAGGCGTTTTTTCAGGTCGGCGAAATATCCCGGCGAGCTCTTCGGCCACGGCGAGATGCTTCGGGCAACCCGAGAAGTTTCTTCCGGATCGGCTTTCAGGGCGCTGACCACGTCCACCCAGTCGAGCGCATGAAGATGGTAAAAATGCACCACGTGGTCGTGCATGTAAAGCGCCGCCGCCATGATATTACGCACCATCTCGGCATTGGGCGGAATCACGATGTCAAGCGCATCTTCCACGGCCCGCACCGAAGCCAGGGCGTGCACCGTCGTGCACACTCCGCAGGTGCGCTGCACAAACGCCCACACGTCCCGCGGGTCGCGCCCTTTGACGATATTTTCGATGCCTCGGACCATGGTGCTCGAGATCCAGGCATCTGCGATGCGGCCGTCCTTGACCTCGGCTTCGAGGCGCAGGTGACCTTCGATTCGTGTAATCGGATCAACGACGATTCGTTCTGCCATGTTTCTGACTTTTTAAGTGTGTGTATGTGATGCTTGCTGTTTAGTCGGCGTTCTCTTGTCCTGCTTCCATCTGGGCTTTGCGGGCTTTTCGTTTCGCCACGGCTGCGGCCACGGCGTGAATGCCGATGCCGGCGGCTACGGCGCTTCCCACGGCAATGCCGATCTTGTCGGCCGTCGATTCAATGCCGAAGCCGTGGAGGTTCGTCAGCCTTTCGTAGAAAGGTCCGTTGTCCCAGAAGTTCTCCTCGCTGCATCCAATGCATCCATGCCCTGATTGGATGGGATAGCTCACGCCGCCGTTCCACCGCATCGACCCGCAGGCATTGTAGGTCATCGGGCCGCGGCATCCCACCTTGTAGAGGCAGTAGCCTTTCTTGGCGTTTTCGTCGTCGAAACTTTCGGCAAACAATCCGGCATCGTAATAGGGCCGGCGGTAACAGCTGTCATGCACCCGCTTCGCATAGAAGGCTTTCGGGCGACCGATGCGGTCCAGCTCCGGCAGCGTGCCGAACGTGACCACGTGGACAATCACCCCGGCCATCACCTCGCCGATGGGCGGACACCCCGGCACCTTCACAATGGGCTTGTCAGTGATGATCTTATGGATGGGCGTGGCCCCCGTCGGGTTGGGATAGGCCGACTGCACACAGCCGTTGGAGGCGCAACTGCCCCACGCTATGATGGCCTTGGCCCCCGCGGCGGCTTCTTTAAGTTGTTGAAGCGCCGTTTTTCCCGCAATGCAGCAATATTGGCCGTCATCTTTCAGCGGCACCGACCCTTCCACACAGAGGATATATTCCCCGTGATATTTTTCCATGGTGGCATGCTTGGCCGCTTCCGCCTGTTCACCGGCGGCGGCCATCAGGGTTTCGGTATAATCAAGTGATATTTTGTCGAGAATAATATCGGCTACGATGGGATGATCGGAACGGATGAAAGACTCGCTGCAGCAGGTGCATTCCTGATAGTGCTCCCATATGACGGGCAGGCGCGGCTTGGTTTCGAGGGCTTCCGCAATCTGACCGATGGCGGAAGTCTTCAGCCCCAAATAGGCCGCCATGTAGGTGGCGAACTTTAAAAAGTCTCGGCGGGTATAGCCCATCTTCAAGATGGCCTCGTAATATGTTTCCCGCCGTTGTCCATGACGATGCGTATCCATAAGCCTGTTTTTTAGAAAAAGGGTTGTTTTGTGGGCATAAAATTATAGCGGAGAATCCTGTTTAATGGGAGATTTGACCATATTTATATCACGGAAAAATATGGATGACTATTTAGATCGGATAGCCGGGCGGGCCGATTTTCGGCCGGCGGCGGCAGGGAAAAGCGGCTTGCGTCGAGGCCCACAGCCGTGAAAGACGGTGGCCGCGTGATGTTCCATTTTCTCGGCAATACCCACTGCACCGGTGACGTTCGGGGCCTCCTGCATCCATAGCCCTCCGGACTTTCATTCAGGGAGATGCCGAGATTTTCCCGTCCGGTGCTTCCTTACGTGCAGGTGCTAACTTTGCCGCCATCCCTATTGCTTGTTCTTTTATGACGGAGGTGCTTCTGGAAAAGGCGGTGGAGCTGGGGCTCACAGCGGAAGAATATGCGCGCATTGTAGCGTTGTTAGGTCGGCATCCGAATCCGACCGAACTGGCCATGTTTTCGGTGATGTGGTCGGAACATTGTTGTTATAAGAGTTCGATCGTATGGCTGAAAAAGCTGCCGCGGTCGGGCCCCCATCTGTTGGCGGAAGCCGGCGAGGAGAACGCCGGACTGGTCGATATCGGCGGGTGGGCGGTGGCTTTTAAGATCGAGTCGCACAATCATCCTTCGGCCATCGCACCCTATCAGGGAGCGGCCACGGGTGTGGGCGGCATCCATCGGGATATTTTCACTACGGGGGCGCGTCCGATAGCCGCCTTGAACTCGTTGCACTTCGGCCCGCCCGACGAGCCGCGCTGCCATTGGCACCTCGAAGGTGTGGTGGAGGGCATCGGCGGCTATGGCAACTGTTTCGGGGTGCCCACCGTGGGCGGGGAATGCTGGTTCGACCCTTCCTATGCCGCCAACCCTATCGTCAATGCCATGTCGGTGGGGGTGGTGCCCAAAGACCGCATCGTCTCGGCGTCGGCCCATACGCCCGGGGCCGCCGTCTTTATCGTCGGATCACACACCGGAAAAGACGGCATTCATGGGGCTTCTTTTGCCAGCGGTGACCTCAAAGAAGACGCCCAGGAAGACCTTCCGGCGGTGCAGGTGGGCGATCCTTTCATGGGGAAAAAGCTGTTGGAGGCCGTGCTGGAAGCCAACGAAGCAGGGTGTATCGACGGCATGCAGGACATGGGGGCGGCGGGCATCAGCTGTTCTACGCTCGAAATGGCCGAAAAAGGCGGTTGCGGCATGGAAATCCACCTGGATCGGGTGCCGTTGCGCCAGCCGGACATGACGCCGTTCGAGATTCTGCTGTCGGAGTCGCAGGAGCGTATGCTGATCGTAGCCCGGCCGGGGAAAGAAGCTCAACTAAAAGCCATCTGCGAAAAATGGGACGTGCCTTGCGCCGAAATCGGACAGGTGCGGAAGGCCCCTGACAATATATATTATTGGAAGGGGGAGGTGGTGGCGGCGGTGCCGCCGCGGGCGTTGGTGTTGGGCGGCGATGCGCCCGTCTATGAGCGGCCGGCCCGCGAGCCCGATTATCGAAAGCGAATAGCCGCTTTTTCAGCGGAGGCCGTGCCTGTCCCGCAAGACTTGCAGGAGGTGGCCCGTTTTCTGGCGTCGCATCCGTCGATTCGAAGCAAGCGATGGATTGCCGAGCAATACGACCGGGAAGTGGGCACCCAGACGATGAGCGAGGCACTGCCCTCGGATGCCGCCGTGGTGCTGGATAAAAACACCGGCAAGGCGCTGGCGCTGACCACCGACTGCAATCCCTATTACGTCTATGCCGACCCGCGCAAGGGCACGGCCATGGCCGTGGCGGAAGCCGCCCGAAATATCGTATGCAGCGGCGGAACGCCCGTGGCTGTGACCAACTGCCTGAACTTCGGCAATCCGCTTTATCCCGACGTGTTCTGGCAATTTAAGGAGGCCGTATTGGGCATGAAAGATGCTTGCGAAGCCCTGAAAACGCCGGTCACAGGTGGCAACGTCAGTTTTTACAATCAGTCGGAAAACGGCGAGCCCATTCTGCCCACGCCCGTCATCGGGATGCTGGGCGTGCTGGATGACCCGCAGTGGCATATTGGTCTGGCTTTCCGTGCGGCCGGCGATCGAATTTATGAAGTGGGCCGCCTGTCGGATGCCATCGAAGGGTCGCACTATGTGTGGCACTACCATGGTCAGCGGTTTTCGCCGCCGCCGCCCTTTGACCTTGGGGCGGAGGTGAAGTTCCTGGCCGCGTTGCGTGAGCTGTTGCAACAGCCCGAGGACAAGCGGCCGGTGGTTTCGGTGCATGACATTTCGGAAGGCGGCCTGTGGGTGGCGCTGCTGGAATCGGCCCTGCCGAACGGACTGGGCTTTGACGTGCATCTGCCGCCGGAAGGCCGCCCCGATGGGTGGCTCTTTGGCGAGGCGGCCGGACGCGTCGTCATCAGCGTCTCCCCGGAAAAGGCCGAACATATGGAAGCACACTGGGAACGCCATAGCATCCCGTGGCGGATGTTGGGGGTGGTAACCGAGGGGGGCATCCGCATCAACGGCCAATCGTGGGGAACCGTCGAGCAGTGGGCGCCGTATTATGAACAAGGATTTTAGGAAAATGGCATGCCCAAAACAGCCGGGACATATCACATTCCGATTCTGGCGGAAGCGGCGCTGAACTGGTGGCTGACCGAGCCATCGGGCCGTTACATCGACGGCACCTTCGGCGGCGGCGGACACAGCCGCATGCTGCTCGAAAGGCTCTCGCCCGAAGGCCGCCTGCTGGCCTTCGACCGAGATGCCGATGCCGTCGCACACAATCCCATTGACGACCCGCGGCTGGTGCTGATTCATCACAACTTTGCATATGCACCCCAGTTTGCCCGATTTCTTGATTTTGTGCCGGTGCATGGGGTGCTGCTGGACCTGGGCGTATCTTCGCATCAGTTGGATGAAGGCAGTCGCGGATTTTCCTACCGTTTTGACGCCGAGCTGGATATGCGGATGGACCGGCAACAATCGCTGACGGCGGCGGAGGTGGTCAACCGGTATTCGGAAGAAGCCCTCACGCGCATATTGGAGACGTGGGGCGAACTGCCCCGCGCAGCGGCTGTGGCGGCCCGGATCGTGGAAGCCCGGCGCGGCCGTCCCATCCTCACCACGCAACAACTGGCCGACGTGGCCTTGCCGTTGAAGCCCCGCAGCATGAAATCTTTTCGGTTCCTTTCGCAGCTGTTTCAGGCGTTGCGGGTGGAAGTCAACGATGAGATAGGCAGCCTGCGCCGTTTTCTTGATGGGATGGCGCCTTTGCTGGCCGAGGGCGGCCGCATGGTGCTCATCACCTTTCAGGGGCAGGAAGATCGGGTGGTCAAGGCGTTTGTGCGTTCCGACACAGCCCGTCGGCATGGCATTCGGTTGCGAACGAAAAACGTGGTGCGTCCTTCGTGGGAGGAGCGGCGGCGGAATGCCCGGGCGCGCAGCGCCCGAATGCGGGTGTTGGAAAAAGTAAGCGCCCATGAATGAAAAGAAAGGGACGTCGGTCTGGACGGCTTTCCGGCAATGGGCCGGCGGAATGGTGCGCCGGGCGCTTCTTCATCCGAGGCGTCTGGCCCTCGTCGTGTTGGTGTTGGTGGCGTATGTGTTGTATCTGGCTTATGCAGAACGGACGGCCCGACAGGTGTTGTTGCTGCGCAAAAAAGTGGAAGAGCGCCGGGCCGAGTATCTCATCCTGCGCTCGGAATTTTTGAAAGCTACTTCCGAACAGGAGATTCAGAATCAGGCCCGGAAAATGAATCTGGGACTGGTCAAACCTGACGAGCCGCCGGTGCGTATTAAAAAAGCCAAAGGGCGCGAGTGATGACGAATGTAGAACCGTCTTCGAAGTCTCCGGGAGCCTTGATTCGGTCGGCGTGGAGACGAATCTTGGTCGCCCTTATCATATTGTTGTTGTTTTCGTTGACGGTGGTTCGGGTGCTGTCTATCCAATTTTTTCATTCCAAGGCCGCCCGTTATGCAAAGGCTTATACGGTGCAGGAACGGCCTGTGGAAGCTGTCAGAGGTGATATTCTCGATTGCAACGGGCGGCTGTTGGTCACATCGGTGCCCATCTATGACATTTACTTTGACTTCGGCGCGGAAGGCCTGACCAACCGTATCTTTCGTTCAGAGGTTGATGCGCTTGCCCGAGCGCTCTCCAATTATTTTGAGGATCGAACAGCGGGTGAATACAAACGGTTGTTGGAAAAGGGGTATCGCCAGCGGCATCGCTACTTCCCGATTAAAAAGGGCATCTCTTATCGGGATTGGCAGGTGGTGCGCACGTTTCCGCTGTTCCGGCACCAAACCCGCAACTACATTGTCGGGCTGATTCGGGTGCCCCGCTATCGCCGATTGAACGTGTACGGCATCGCCGATCGGGTGATTGGATATGTGCGCAATGACGTGAAGGTGGGTATCGAAGGCGGCTACGATGCCTATCTGGCCGGCAGTCATGGGACGCAGCGGATGAAAAAAACCTACGGCGGCGTGTGGGTGCCGGTGGACGGCGGCTATGTGGTGGAACCCATGATGGGGGCTACGGTCCAGAGCACCCTTGATTATCGGATTCAGCGGATTGCCGAACAGGCGCTGCTGCGCGGCATGATTCGTCACCGGGCGGAATGGGGGTCGGTGGTGGTCATGGAAACCGCCACGGGAGCGGTGCGGGCGCTGGCCAACCTGACCCGCAAACCCTCCGATCAATACTGGGACGACCGCAACTACGCCATCGGCGAAGCCGTCGAACCCGGCTCGACCATTAAGCTGGCCACGCTGCTGGTGCTGATGAAAGATAAAGACCTGCGGCCCTCCGACTCGATTGACGTGGACGGCGGGCGCTTTCGAATATATGACCGCACCATTCGGGACGGTGCTCAGGTGCCGCACGGATACATTTCCCTGCGGGAAGCCTTTATTTACTCGTCGAACGTCGCTTTTGGGCGTTGGGCTTATGAACTCTACGGTGAGAACCCGGAGCGTTTTCTCCAACAACTGCGGGCCCTGAAATTGCACGAGCCGCTGGGCGCGGCCGTCCCGGGCGAAGCCCGCCCGTTTATCCCTACGCCTGAAGACAAGCGCTGGAGCGGCACCACACTGCCCTGGCTGGCATTTGGCTACGGGTTAAAGCTCACACCGCTTCAGATTCTTACCCTCTACAACGGTGTGGTAAATGGCGGTCGGATGGTCAAGCCGCGCTTTGTCGAGGCGATCATCGAACCCGACGGCGACCGCACGGAAATAGAACCGCAGACGCGCGTGGCGAAGATGGCGTCTCGGGCGTTGATCGACACGATCAAGACGTTGATGGAGGAGGTGGTCCGGCATGGCACCGCCCGGGGCATTCGGCGGGGAAAAGTCCCCATCGGGGGAAAAACAGGCACGGTATGGTTGTATAAAGAAGGCCGCTATCAGCGTGATCGGTTTCGGGCGTCTTTTGTGGGCTTTTTCCCTGCGGAAGCGCCTAAATATACGGCCATTGTGGTGATCAACGACCCGCAAAACGGCTTTCATTCGGGCGGATCGGTGGCGGCGCCCATTTTGCGGGAGATTGCCGAAAAGATGTATTTGCAGATGATATTTGAAGTGCCGTCCCGTCGGTCGGTTCCGCCACATCGTCCCGCTCGTTGGGTCGATCGGAAAAAGCTGCCGATGACGGCGTTTGAGACGTGGGCCCGCCGCTGGGGGCTGGTCTATGAGGAGCCGGAATCGACCGCCCCTGAGTGGATCTTTACGCGGGCGGTGAGTGACGACACCGTGCACCTCTCGCCGGTGCGCTTGCTTCGGCGGGATGTGCCCAACGTGAAGGGACTGCCGGTGGCCGATGCGGTGTATATGGTGGAAGGGCTGGGCCTGAAAACGGAAATCCGCGGCACCGGCATGCGGGTGACGGCGCAGTCGTTGCCCCCGGGAACGCCCGTCCGACCACGCCGGAAGATAGTCTTATGGACCGAATGAACTGGACGTTTGAAGCCTTGCTCGAAGGTGTGGCGGGCGTGAAGATCACGCAAGGAGAAGGGGCGACCCCGATTACTTCGGTGGCGATTGACAGCCGGCAAACGGCGCCCGGCGGCCTGTTTATTGCCATGAAGGGGACGGTCTCGGATGGGCACCGCTACATTGGGGATGCGTTGCAGCGGGGAGCGGCGGCGCTGCTGGTGGAAAGGGTGCCGGCGGAGGTGCCGGCGGAGGTGCCGCTGGCGGTGATGTCAGGCGGGCGGGAAACGGCGGCACAGGTGGTGCGCCGATTTTTTGACGCACCCGACGAAGAGCTGTCGGTGGTCGGCATTACGGGGACCAACGGCAAGACGACCGTGGCCACGCTGTTGCGGCAGGCCGCTGAGCAGATGGGCACGGCGGCGGGTTCCATCGGGACGCTGGGCATCCAGTGGGGCGGTCGTCACGAGCCCACCATCACCACCACCCCCGACCCCGTGACCCTGTTCGGGGCGTTGCGCCGGATGGCGGATGCGGGCGTGCGGTATGTGTTTATGGAGGTGAGTTCGCACGCCCTCGACCAGGCCCGCACAGCGGGCATCGGCTTTCGGGGGGCGGTGTTTACCAACATCAGCCGCGACCATCTGGACTATCATCCCTCGATGCGGGACTATATCTTTACCAAAAAGCGCCTCTTCGACAGTCTGGCATCCTCGGCTTTTGCCCTGTTGAATGCGGATGACCGGCGCTGGTCGGTGATGGCGCAGAATACGCGGGCAAAGGTGCACACCTACGGGTTGCATGCGGCGGCGGATTTTCGGGGGCGGCTGCTGGCGCAGACGATGGAGGGGCTGTTGATGATGGTGGAGGGGCGGGAGGTGCATTTTCCGCTGATTGGGGCGTATAATGCGTCGAATGTGATGGCGGCTTATGGGGTGTTGCGGTTGTTGGGCGTGGAGGCGGATGCGGCGCTGGCGGCGTTGTCGGCGGCGCGGGGAGCGCCCGGGCGGATGGAGATGGTGCGCTTTCAGCCGCTGGCGGTGGTTGATTATGCCCACACGCCGGACGCACTGACGAAGGCGCTGGCGGCGCTGGCGCCGTTGAAGCGGGGGAAGCTGTGGGTGGTGGTGGGCGCCGGCGGCGATCGGGATCCCGGCAAGCGCCCGATGATGGCACAGGCGGCGGTGCGGGGCGCCGATCGGGTCATCCTGACGTCGGATAACCCGCGCAGCGAAGATCCGATGCACATCATTCAGCAGATGCTGGCGGGTGTGTCGGCGGACCAGCGCCGGCGGGTGATCGTGCAGCCCGACCGGCGGGAAGCCATCCATATGGCGCTGGCATTGGCGGCACCGGATGACATCATCCTGGTGGCGGGGAAGGGGCACGAGACCTATCAGGAAGTGGCGGGCGTGCGCCATCCCTTCGACGATCGGGCGGTCATCCGGGCGTGGGGCGGCGGGTCGAACGCGTGAGGGGCCCGGAGGGCGCCGAGCCGTGTCGGCGAGGCGGACCGCCCTTCGACAAGCTCAGGGACCGCCGCCCGTGGGAAACACCCGCTGGCTGAGCGGAGTCGAAGCCGCGCGGGTGGCGCAGGGTGTGGGGTGGGATGGTGGGCGGGCCGAGCGAACAGCGAGCCCGAAGGGACACGCCCAAAAACATTCATTCATCAGCGGCCTGTGCTAATAAATTTTTAGGTAAGTTTGCCGCCCTCAAAAAGCAACTTTAATTCAGGCATATGGTCGAGGAAAAGGAAAACCTTCAGCCGCAGGAACCGACGGCGCCGGAAGCATCGCAGGAAGCCGGCGAAGCGGCTGCGCAGGCCGAACCGGTGGCGGCCGTGGTGGAAGACGCCGAGGGCGGAATGGAAATCCGACGGGCCGAGCCCACCGATGACTTTGACTGGGAGGGATATAACGAAGACGAAACCGAATATCCCGAAGAACAACGCAAAGGACTGAGCGCCCTTTACGACCAGAACATTAACCTGCTGGAAAAAGGGCAAATCGTGAAGGGGAAGGTGATTACCATCACCGAAAAGGACGTGGTGCTGGACATCGGCTATAAGGCCAACGGCATCATTCCGTTGAATGAATTTAAGGACATCAAAGACTTGAAGCCGGGCGACGAGGTGTATGTCTATATCGAGTCGCTGGAAGATAACAAAGGGCAGCTTCAGCTCTCCTATAAGAAAGCCCGCAAGGAGAAGGCGTGGGAAGAGATTGTGGAAGCTTACGAGACGGGCAAAATCATTCAGGGACACGTAGAGAGCCGCACCAAAGGCGGCATGGCCGTGAACATCGGCGGGCTGTATGCTTTCTTGCCGGGGTCGCAGCTTGACGTCAAGCCCATCAAAGACTACGACGCCTTTGTGGGGCAGACGATGGACCTGAAAGTGGTGAAGCTCAATCCGGCTTACCGCAACATCGTGGTGTCGCACAAGGCCATCATCGAAGAAGAACTTGAAAAACGGAAGCGGGAGCTGCTGAGCCATCTGAAAGTGGGCGAGGTGCTGGAAGGGGAGGTGAAAAATATCACCTCCTTCGGCGTGTTTGTGGACCTGGGCGGCATCAGCGGTATGATTCACATCGGCGATCTGACGTGGGAAAACATCACGCATCCTTCGGAGTCGGGCCTCAAAGAGGGGGATAAGATTAGGGTGGTGGTGTTGGATTATGATCTGGACAAAAATCGGGTGTCGCTGGGCCGGAAGCAACTGGAAACGCCGCCGTGGGAACGGCTGCCGGAGGACTTCGGCGTCGGCACGGTGGTGAAAGGCAAAGTCGTGCGGGTGGAAGACTACGGTGCTTATGTGGAAGTGTTGCCGGGGGTGCAGGGGTTGCTGCACGTGAACGATATGTCGTGGTCATCGACGCCGCGGCCGGCGCATGAATACGTCAAGGTGGGCGATGAGGTGGAGGTGCAGGTGATCGAATTTGACAAAGAAAACCGGCGGCTGAAACTTTCTCGCAAGCCGTTGCTGGAAAATCCCTGGGAACACATCGAAGAACGCTATCCGGTGGGCTCGCGGCATAAAGGCGTGGTGCGGCGGATTACGCCTTACGGGCTGATCATCGAGCTGGAAGACGGCATCGAAGGGTATCTGCACGTGTCAGACTTTTCTTACTTTAAGTATTACGCCCATCCGCGGGAGTTTGCCAAGCCGGGCGATGAGGTGGAAGTGGTGGTGCTGGAAGTCAATCCGGAAAAACATCAAATCCGCTTGGGTCATAAGCAGCTTGAAGACGATTCGTGGAATCAGATCGAAGCCGAGTTTGAAGAAGGCAGCATTCACGAGGGCAAGATTTTGCGCTTTAAGGATGAGGGGGCGATTGTGGAGCTTCCGCACGGCCTTCAGGTGTTCTGCCCGCGTAATCGGCTGATGAAGGAAGATCGCACCTATCCGAAGGAAGGGGAGGTGCTTCCCTTTATGGTGGAAGACGTCAATTCGGAAGATCGTCGCATTTTCATCTCTCACTCGGCGGTGTGGCGCTCGAAGCGCAAACAGGACCGGGAGATGGCCGATGCGCAATCGAAGCAACAGGAGAAAGAGGTCCAGGAAACGTTGAAGAAGATGCGGAAGAAAAGCCGCAAATCGATGGTTGCGGAAGAACTGGACGATCTGGACGACCTTAAAAAGCTGTTGCAAGCCGACGCCGAACCGTCCGCCGATGCGGGGGATGATACGCCGGAATCTTCCGATGAAGCGTCGGATTCCGCCGGCGAGTCGGAAGACGCGGCTTCGGAAGAGTAGCGCGCCCGGGCGGCGATAATCGGCGGGACAGCCGGCTTAATCGATAACGCAGCGGGCATGTGGCGGCGGCTGGGGGCGTTTATTCTTGACTATCGCCGGCTTTTATTGGGGGCTGTTGTGGTGTTGACGCTGGCGGCGGCGTGGGTGGGCCGCCACGTGGCGCTTTCATATAGCTTCCCGCAGGTGGTGCCGCCCACCGATTCGGTCTATCGGGAGTATCTGGCGCTTCGGGACTCTTTCGGTCAGGAAGAGACCGACATGGTCTTGGTGGTGGAGGATTCGGGCTTTCTGTCGGCGGAGAGGATTACCCAGTGGCACCGGCTTCATCAGCAGTTGGAGCGCATTTCCGGAGTGGCGGGGGTGGTGTCGGTGTTTTCGTTGAAGGTCTTAAAGAAAGACGCCCTTCGTCGGCGGTTTCGGGTGGTTCCGTTGTGGAGCGGGCCCGCCGGTTACGATTCGGCCCGGTTCGCCCGCTCGCTTTTGAAGCTCCCGCTGTATCAAAGCGTTTTTTACACGCCCGATCTGGCGGCTTTCATTTACGTGTTGCGGTTAGACTCATCGGTGATTTACAGCAAGGCCCGCGAGTCGTTGATTCGGGCGATTCGGGAGAAGGCCGCTTGGTTCGAGGTGCATACGGGATCGGCTATCTATCTGTCGGGCACGCCCTACATCCGGACGGTGATGGCCCAGACCATCCGCAATGACCTTTTCCTTTTTCTCTTTCTTTCTCTGTTGGTGACGGTTATCGTGCTGACGGCCTTTTTCCGCAGTTTTTACAACGTGGTGATACCGCTGGTGGTCATGGGAGTGATGGTGGTCTTTATGGCGGCCACGCTGGTGATCATGGACTATCGAATTACGTTGCTGATCAGCCTGGTGCCGCCGGTGGTGTCGGTGATAGCCGTACCCAACTTCATTTATTTTCTGAACCGTTATCACCTGGAGTTTCGCAAATTCCGCAGCAAGCGGCAGGCGCTGGTGCGCACGGTCGAGAAGATCGGGCCGGTGATGTTGATGACCAATCTGACCACGGCGGTGGGGTTCGGCGTGCTGGGATTGGTGGACAGCCCTATCCTGCGGGAGTTCGGCCGGGTGGCCGCCATCGACATCTTTTTACTGTATGTGGTGTCGTTGGTGTTGTTGCCGATTTTCTTTATGATCTTTCCGGCGCCTTCCGAGCGGAAGACGCAGTATCTGGACAATCCGGTGATGCGGTGGGTGTTGCACCGGTTTCAGGTACTCATCTTCGCCCGCCGGCACCTGCTGTGGGGAGGCGTAGGGGTAATGACGTTGTTATCAATTTATGGGGTGAGCCGGATGAAGGTGGTCAGCCGTTTTATGGACAATGTGCCCCATGCCAGTGATGTGTATCATGACTTTCAACACATCGAGCAGCGCATCGGTGGGGTGTTTTCTTTTGACGTGTTGGTGCGGCTGAAAGACAACTCGCAGCTTCGGCGATTGGAGACGTGGCGCAAGGTGGATTCCATCCAGCAGGTGATGGCGCAACGCCCGGAGATTAGGCGGGCTTTCTCGCCGGCCAACCTGGTGAAATATCTCCGGCAGGTCTATTACAACGGCAATCCGGCGCGCTATTCGCTGCCCACAGGACGGGAATGGCCCTTTCTGGTGGGTTATCTGCAGCGGAGTTTGCACAGCCGCGACTCGCTGCAAACCTTTCCGCTCATCTCGTCGGGCGCCACGATGGTGCGTATTCTCGGCTGGATTCCGGACATCGGCAGCCGTCATATTAAGATGCTGATTCGTCAGCTGGACCGGGCGATCACGCCGTCGTTGCGGGCTGCCTTTAAGGACATTTCGTTCAGCGGACTCAGCGTGCTGTTTCAGCGAAACACCCGTTATCTGTTGAACAGTCTGGGTACCAGCGTGGTCCTGGCGGTGGTGTTGATTGCGCTGCTGCTGGGGTGGTTGTTTCGGAACCGGCGCATTATTGCGGTGGTGTTGACGGCCAACCTGTTGCCGTTGTTGTGGGTGGCCGGCATGATGGGGCTGTTTGGAATTCCCTTGAATGCCTCTTCGATTGTGGTGTTCAGTATTTCGCTGGGAATTGGTGTGGACGACGCCCTTCACTTTCTGGCCCGTTATCGGCACGAGATGCGCTACCGCCGCATGGCGGCGCCGGGGCTGGTCAGGGTGGCATTCGCTGAAACGGCGCGAAGCATGACCTACACCTCCCTCGTGCTCATCATCGGTTTCTCGATTTTTATGTTTTCTTCTTTCGGCGGAATTAAAATCCTCGGCCAGCTCGTGGCCCTGGCAATGTTGATGGCCTATATCGCCAACTTGTTGTTGTTGCCCTCACTGTTGGCGGCGTTGCGGCGTGAACGGGCGGGATAAGTCACATCCGCCCCGTTTCCGGCGGCCAAGCTGTTACTTTTGCGCCGCTTAAACGGTTGTTTTCTTCTATCATGAACCTGCTGCGATTCCCTCGATGGCTGTGGATGGCGCTTCTTCTGACGGTGTTTGCGTGGGGCGGTCATCAAGCCTTTGCCGCCGCCAGTGCGCCGGCCGGCGCCGAACATGCCGTTCAGCAAGCCCATCATGCCGAGCATACACCGCCCTTTCTGGTGATTCCTTTTGTGGTGTTGTTGTTGATGATTGCCACCGGGCCCATTTTCTACCCGCACTTCTGGCATCGTCGTTATCCGGTGATAGCTGTGGTGTTAGGAGCACTGATGATTTTTACCTATCTTTTTTATTTTCATGACTACCACCGGCCTGTCCACACTCTGGCCGAGTATGTGTCGTTTATCGCCCTGTTGGGATCGTTGTATGTGGCCTCCGGCGGTATCCTGATTAAGGTGGATAAAGCGGGCACGCCGCTGCAGAATGTGGGGATGCTGTTGATTGGCTCTGTCGTTTCCAATATTATCGGAACCACAGGCGCTTCCATGTTGCTCATCCGCCCCTTCATCCGGATGAACCGGAAGCGCATTCAGCCCTATCATATCATCTTCTTCATCTTCATGATTAGCAATGTGGGCGGAGCGCTCACCCCTATCGGCGACCCACCGCTGTTTCTGGGCTACCTCAAAGGCGTGCCCTTCTTTTGGGTCTTGAAGAAAGTGTGGTTTATCTGGCTGTTTGCGCTCGTTTTGCTGGCGCTCTTTTTCTATTTTATCGATCGACGGAACTATGTCAAGTGGCTGGGCATGCAGGAAGAGCCCTCGGAAAGTTCCGGCAAAATAGCGTTTAAGGGCAAGAAAAACTTCCTGTGGCTGGGGGTGGTCATCGGGGCGGTGTTCCTCGATCCGGCCGTTTTCGACTGGGTGCCGGCGCTGGAAATTGAGGGCATTCGGGTGTCGTTCGTTCGGGAGTTGATCATGCTGGCGGTGATGTATTTCTCCTATAAATACGCCGATAAGGAATGTCTGCGCGGTAATGAGTTTGACTTTGAACCCATCAAAGAGGTGGCTTTCCTGTTCATCGGCATCTTCGGGACAATGATTCCGGCGCTGGCCCTGGTGGGCGAGTTTGCATCCAGCCCCGAGGGGCAGAAGCTTATCACGGTGGACTTGCTCTATTGGGCTACGGGGGCATTCTCGTCGGTGCTGGACAATGCGCCCACCTATCTGACCTTCCTGGCTGCCGCCATGGCCAAGGTGGGGCTGGATATTAACGTCCCGGCACAGGTGGTTGCTTTTGCGAATGAACATCCGCATTATTTGGAGGCCATATCAGTGGCGGCTGTGTTCTTCGGAGCTATGACTTACATCGGCAACGGCCCCAACTTCATGGTGAAATCCATCGCCGAACAGGTCGGGATTCGCATGCCGTCCTTTTTCGGATATATCATGCGTTATTCATTGCCGATGCTCATGGTGGTGTTGCTGATTGTCTATTTTGTCTTTTTCTTCTGATGATGCAAAGAGTCCTCTGATGCGATCTGGATGGTGGCGGGAGCCGAAAACGCTGTGGTTGTTGATGGTCTCGTTCTGGGTGGTGTTTATGATTGGTCTGGGTGGATATGTACGCCTTTCCCGGGCCGGCCTTTCCATTGTGGAATGGAATGTGGTCATGGGGGTTTTCCCGCCTTCTACGCCGGCGCAGTGGCAGGCCGAGTTTGAAAAATATCAGCAGTCTCCGGAATACCGGAAGATCAATCAGGGAATGTCCCTGGAAGAATATAAGAAAATATTTTACATTGAATGGTTTCACCGGCTGGTGGGCCGGTTGGTGGGCCTGATGGTGGTGTTGCCTTATTTATACTGGTGGCTTCGGCGGCGGTTGACCAAAGCAGAGGTCCGCAAGTTTGGCATGCTGGTGGTGCTTTTCTTGGGCCAGGGCGTGATGGGATGGCTGATGGTTAAAAGCGGCCTGCAAGATCGGCCGTCGGTCAGTCATTATCGGCTGATGTTGCATCTGTTGCTGGCATTGACGATCTTGGCGCTGTCGTGGACCGAGTTTCTGCGGCGGGCGGTCCGGCCGCCGTCTGACGGTCCGTTGCCGGCTGCTTATTTGCGGACCTTTCGTTGGTTCATGATCTTGCTTATTGTGCAGATGATCTACGGGGCTTTCATGGCGGGACTGAAAGCCGGTCATGTGTCGGATACGTTTCCGCTGATGGGCGGCCGATGGTTGCCTTCCGGGCTGTTGTCCATCTTAAAGCCGATGTGGGTGAATCTGGTGGAAAACCCCATTACCGTCCATTTTATCCATCGGTGGTGGGCCTTTGTGGTGTTGACGGTGTTTTTGTATGCCTATTTTCAGTTGTGGCGGTGCTGCCGAAAGTCGGCCCTCTTTAAGGTGGGCGCGGCCTTGCTTCTTCTGCTCAGCACGCAGATCATCTTCGGCATCGTCGTCATTATGCTGAACGTTCCCCGTTTTTGGGGCGTGCTTCATCAGATGACCGGCGCGCTCGTGTTTGTGCTTGGGTTGACCATGATGTTTTATCACCGCCGACCTGTTCCCTCGGCTGTGCCGGCTGAATGAATGTGGGATGTTACCTTTGTTGGAAAGTGAGCCGACCATGGGTGTGCGGCGGTTTTTCTTATTGAAGGTCGAGTCGTCGAATAAGATTCCCAGCTACTTGCAAGTGCGGGACGAGTCGTTCTCATTGCTGTATTACATTCGTCTGGACCGGGAAGAGAAGATTTTTCAGCAATTGGGTATTCATCATCCGAAAGATCGGCGGGCATTGAAAGAACTGCTGGAGCAGACGCCCTACGGCCGTATCGTATGTTATGAGCAAAAGGAAGCCGCCTCATGACCGAGCAGGTGCTTCGTTGTGAAGGGGCTGTCTTCGGTATTGATCATGTGCCGCTCCTTCGGGATGTGACGTTGGAAGTGCAGCGGGGCGAGTTGGTGTATCTGATTGGTCGCACCGGCACCGGCAAGAGCACCCTGCTCAAAACCCTTTACGGAGAACTTCCCTTGTTGGGAGGAAAAGTAGAGGTGGCGGGCATATCGCTTTCTGGACTTCGTCGTTCGGACATCCCTCGATTGCGCCGTAACCTTGGTATCGTATTTCAGGATTTTCAATTGCTTTTCGATCGCACGATCGAAGAGAACCTCTCCTTTGTGCTCAAAGCCACGGGATGGAAAAAGCAGGGCCTGATGAAGCGGCGCATCGGTGAGGTGCTCCGGCAGGTCGGTCTGGAAGCCCACCGTGGAAAATATCCTTATCAGCTTTCGGGTGGAGAGCAACAACGCGTGGCCATCGCCCGGGCCCTGCTCAATCAACCGCCGTTGATTTTGGCTGATGAACCCACCGGAAATTTAGACCCCGTCACGTCCGAAGAAGTGATGGCCGCCCTTACGCAATGTGTCAAAGACCAGATTGGGGTGATGATCGTCACCCACGACTATCCCCTGATACGGAAGTTCCCTGGAAAGATATATGAAATCGAGGGCGGCCGGATGAAAGCCCGGCATTCCGAGAACTTTCTCTGAAAAGCCCGTTTCCTGTATTATTGCCGTGGGTAAAAAGAATCTAATGCCATATCGGTCTATACGATGGGGCGCCGCGGCTCTCTTGCTGTGGCTGTTTGCAGCACAGAGCGGCCATGCCCAGTGTCCGCCCGGCCTTGACTTTGTGGCCGACACCACCACCGGATGCCCGCCGCTGAAAGTGGAGTTTGTGGCCCAGAACGTGCCGAATAACGCTACCATCTATTGGGACTTTGGACTGGGCAACGGCTTTGTGCCGGGGCTGGATTCGATGAACCGATTCTATCTCTCGCCCGGTCATTATACGGTGAAACTGCGGGTAATCACCGGAAGCGATACTTGTGAGGTGGTTAAAAACAACTTCGTCAATATCGGCGGCATCGCCAACCCCACCTTTACGGTGGATACGACGGTGCTGTGTAACGTGGGACAGTCGGTTACATTCACAGACGTCAACTATCAGGATTCGACCCGAGACTGGGTAATCGACGGCGTCACCTATCTCAACGCCGGTCGGACGATTACCCATACCTTCAACACCCCCGGATGGAAAAGCGTGATCCTGCGGGTGTTTGACTCGACCGGATGCTATACGATTGTCACCCAAGATTCGGTGGTCTTTGTGGCTGCGCCCCCTTCGATGTCTTTTTCCTCGCCGTTTCGGGTGGGATGCCGTCCGCTGCTCACATCCTTCACCGGCAGTGTTGTGAAAGGTTCTGCATCTATCACGAATGTGCTGTGGAACTTCCCGGGTGGAAGCCCTTCATCTTATTCGGGAAATACCCCACCCAACATCACTTATAATACGCCGGGCAAATACGACGTCATCCTGACAGTCACCACGCAGGGCGGATGTATGTATTCGCTGACTCAATCGAACTATATTCAGGTGGGGGATACAGCCGACCTGTCGATGACACCTTCCAGCACATCCCTCTGTCAGGGCGAGTCGGTCCTGTTTACGATGAATAATCCAACCGCCTATCCCGGCACCTTCAGCTGGACTGTGCCCGGCGGCAACATCATCGTCGACTCCATGCCCGACTCGGTGCGGGTCCAATATGACATCCCGGGCACCCACGACGTTACGGTGGCTTTTTCCTACAACGGATGCAGCAACAGCCGGACCTACTCGAGCCTGATCGATGTCTCCGCCAATCATGCCGACTTCTCCGCCGCCCAAACCCGAGACTGCTCGCCGCCCTTTACCGCCGGTTTTGTAGATGCATCCTCGGCCTCATCCACCGTTACCTATCTGTGGAAGTTTTATGACAAAGACAACACCACCGTATTGGGCACTTCCACATCCAACGTGCCCTCCTGGACCTACAACGACTTCGGGAAATATGATGTCTTTTTACAAATTACCCAGGCCAACGGGTGTATAGACACCATTCGAAAGGCGAACTTTATCGTTATCGACTCCATCCAGCCGGTGCCCGGCGCACAGCCTTCCGCCGTGTGTGTGTATGATTCCATTATTCTGGTGGACGGCGGCAGCCTGGGCCTGCCTTCCGACCCAAACGATACGCTCTTTTACACCTGGTATGTGCTGGATACGGCGGGAACCACCATCCTCGATTCGATCGTGGACACGCCGGAATTTGCCTTTACCTTTCATCCCCCCGATACGGGGTGCTATGATGCAATATACCGCATCGAATCGTCGAGTGGATGCGTCGGCGTCGATACGGTGGAAGACCTCTTTTGTGCCCATGTGCCCACCGTGGATTTTTCGGTGGATACCCCCTTTGTATGTGTAGGCACGCCCATTCATCTGACGGCCGTCGCCACGCCCGCCGACTTTCCCTATGCCTATTCATGGGAATTGTTGAATGTGGATTCGGGCACGGTGGTGACCGCATCGGGCGGTGCGCCGACAGTGAACCTCACGGTCCCGGGCACCTATAAAGTCACCCTCATCGCCGGAGCCGGCACCTGCACCGACACCATCGTCAAGAACAACTACATTACCGTCCGAAAGCTGGCGGTGACGGCCAACGTGACGCCCACGCTGGGATGTCCGCCTTCCATGACCCTCAGCATGCAGTCGGTGATCAACGCCGGATTCGCCCTGCCGATGACTTACCAGTGGTATGTGTTCCCGGCCGACCCCGATGATTCGGTGTCCATCGCTTCGGCGACCAATGCTTCCACCACCGCCACGCTTTTTTCGAACGATGAAAGCACCTTTCAGGTGGTGTTGGTGGTCACCAACGGTGAAGGGTGTTACGACTCGGTGACGGTCCCAACGCCCGTCCGGATGGGCACCACAGCCGGCTTCTCCAAGGGGGCGTCTTTCTTGTGTTTTGGAGACACGCTTGCCCTTCAAAATGCTTCCAATGGAGACGTCATCCACTTGAAGTGGGATGTGTTTCCGGGGGGGACGGCATCCATCTTGCCCGCCGACACGGTGTCCGACCCACAGGTGGCGTTCTCGGATTCCGGTTGGTATGCGATTCGGCTGATTGGAGAAAACGGTGCCGGATGTAAAGACACTGTTTACGACTCGATATACGTCGAGCGCGTCACCCTCGACTTTTATTCCCCGGACACGCTTTATTCCTGTGCACCCGTGTTCGTAACCTTCCAGACGGTAAATGTGAATCATGCCACCACGTTTTATTGGGACTTCGGTGACGGCTCCCCGCCGATTACAACGCCTTATTCTACCGCCATTCACGTATATCAAACAAACTCGGGCGGGCAGGGCAGCGGCTTTACCGTCCAGGCCGTCGGCGAAAGCGCACACGGGTGTCGGGACACGGTGGTGAAGGACGAGTATATTACCGTGGTGGGTCCTAAGCCGCGTTTTACGATGCTGAATAACTTGGGGTGTGAACCGCTCACCGTGATGTTTGTCGATTCCAGTCAGAACGTGGGGCAGTTGTTCTTTGACTTCGGCGACGGTTCGCCGTTTGATACCACGTTCCCGACCGCTCACACCTATATGGTGCAAGACACCACCCTCGACTATCAGGTGTTTTATCCCAGTATGCTTGCGGCGGATGAAACCGGATGCGTCATTGTATATCCCAAACTGTCGTTGCAGCAAGACAGCATCGTGGTCTATATCCGCCCGCGGGTCGATTTTAGCGGCGCCCCCGTGGAGGGGTGCGTCCCTTTAACCACCACTTTTCAGGCAAGCAGCCACAAAGCCGCCATCTGGCGATGGGATATGGATAATAACGGCACCATCGACCAGAACGGTGACACCGTAACCTTTACTTACCTGGCACCCGACACCTATTCGGTGCAACTGGTGGCGTTTTCCGATTTCGGATGTTCCGATACCGCACTGAAACCCGATTATATCGTGGCCCATCCGTTGCCGGTGGCCGATTTCAAGGTGTTGGATTCGCTGCTTTGCTATGATGACTCTTTGCGCTTGCAGGACCTCTCGTATGGCGACTACCCGCTGGTGCGGTGGTGGTGGGAGTTCGGTGACATCACCACCGACGCCGACACCTCCAACCTGCCCAATCCAACACCGTATTATTACGGCAAGGATGGAATCTTTTCCATCACGCTTGCCGTTCAGGATATTCACGGATGTGTTGACACCACCATCCAGGTGCAGGTGGTGACCGTGTTGGATACGGTGCCCGCCGCACCGCCCACGCTGGATTATGTGTCCACGTTTAATTTTCAATATGGTGAACTAAGATGGGATTCGGTCGATGCTTTTGAAGTGGCCCGTTATTTGATTGTCCGTTCGGATAACTTCGGCAACAGCGGTATCATTGATTCTGTAGATCGAATGGGCAATACGCAATATATCGATTCGATCCCGCCCATTGATGTCAACACCGCCCGCTATTGCTATACCCTTAAAATCAGGGATATCTGCGGCCTGGAAGGGTCACCCGCCGATGCACATTGTCTGATGCTCCTTACCGTGACCCCCCAAGGACAACGAACCCTCCGGCTCGACTGGACCCCTTACGTGGGATGGGATACCACCCTTACATACAGAGTATATCGCATCGAAGATTCGACAGCCGTTCTCATCGCAGCCACCACCGACACCTTCTATATCGATTCGGGCCTGTGTGACCGAGAATATTGCTATTATGTAGAAGTCGTTCATCCTGATAACAAGGCATTTGTCTCGCTGAGCAATATGGATTGCGACACGCCCTTTTATCAATATCAATCGGCGCCTTACGAGCTCTATTACGTCAGTGTGACGCCCAACCATCATGTAGCAATGGAATGGATGCCGGGCATGCAGAAAAATCTGCTTCGATATCAGATTTCATGGCGCGATACGGCGGGGACGTGGCACGACGATTACGCCGCCTCTTCTTCTACGCAATGGTTGGATACGATGACCGACCCGACGGTGGCCTCGCAGTGGTATCGGGTGCGCACCCTGGATGACTGCGGCTATCCCGGCCCATGGAGCAACCTTGGAAAGACCATATGGCTGCAGGCGACCGTGAACCCTAATAAAACCGTCACCCTTCAATGGACGCCCTATGGCGATTGGCCGCAAGGCGTGGACCACTACAAAGTCCTTCGATTGCAGGCGAATGGAGATTATGAGGTGTTGGCCACGCTCGGCGGCGGAACCACTACCTATACTGACAGCACCACTGACCCCGCCCGAGTGGTCGATACGATCCTATGCTATAAGGTGTTGGCTACGGAACGGAACACAAACCCCGACTCGGTGGACCAGAGCTATTCCAATAAGGTCTGCCCCGATCTGGCACTTCTGATATACATCCCCAACGCCTTTACGCCAAACGCAGATGACCGCAACGATATCTTCAAGCCGTCTATTCTTTATGGCCGATCACATACCACCGACGTCTATCGGCAATATGAGTTCATCATCTATAACCGATGGGGAAAAGAGGTGTTTCGGACGCATGATGTGCGGGAAGGGTGGTCCGGCATGCTCAACGGGCGCCCGGCACCGGAGGGGTTGTATTTTTATAGCATCAAAATTTCCGATATCAAGGGCGTGCCCCATCATTACAGAGGTCGGGTGATGCTCTTACGCTAACGAACGGCCGGTATGTTTCCTCCCTGTGTGACCGTTCACGATAAGGAGTTCTGCGAGCTCATCTCCGGCGAGGAAGTGGCTCGGCGTGTCAAAGAAATTGCCGACCGGATGAATCAAGAACTCGCCGATAAGAACCCGCTTTTTCTGGCCGTTCTGAACGGGTCGTTCTTCTTTGCCGCCGACCTGCTGCGCAACCTTAACTTTTTAAGTGAAATATCTTTTGTGAAACTGGCTTCCTATCAGGGCACGCATTCCGTGGGGAAAATCCGAGAACTCATCGGCCTCAACGAATCGTTGCGAGACCGCTATATCGTAATTCTCGAAGATATCGTCGATTCGGGGTTGACCATGCAATACTTGATGGAGAAATTGCAGGAATATCAACCGCAGGCCGTGAAAATAGCCGCACTGCTGTTCAAGAAGGAGGCCCTGAAAGTTCCGCTGCAAATCGATTATGTGGGGTTTGAGGTGCCCAATATCTTTTTACTGGGATATGGGCTCGACTACAATCAATTGGGGCGAAATTTGCCCGGCATTTATGCACTGAAATCCTAACCTTCATGGTCAACATCGTCATTTTCGGACCGCCGGGCGCGGGGAAAGGCACCCAGGCCCAGAAAATCGCCCAAGCATACGGCATCACACACATTGCCACAGGCGACATTTTTCGGCGGGAAATCCGCAGCGGCAGCTCCCTCGGCGAGCAGATTAAGGCCCTCGTGGAAAGCGGCCGGCTGGTGCCCGACGAACTGACCGTCGAAGTGTTGCGCTCGGCCCTGGAACAACAACCCACCGCAGCAGGATTCCTCTTTGACGGATTCCCCCGAACCAATGCGCAGGCCGAAGCCCTCGACCGCCTGCTTGCCTCTATGGGAAAGAAGGTGGACGTCGTCATTGCGCTCGACGTCCCACAGGAAGAGCTCGTCAAGCGCCTTCTACAACGGGCCCGACAACAGGGACGGGCCGACGACAACGAAGCCGTCATCCGGCGCCGGTTCGAGGAATATCAGCGAAAAACCGCTCCCGTGCAGGATTATTACGCCCAACAGGGAAAACTGCAACACATCCCCGGTGTGGGCACCATCGACGAAGTCTTCGGACGCATCCGACAGGTGCTGGACCCTTACTTTCTGAAGCAAACGGATGGAGCGGCATAGCTGGCAAATTCACATCGAGGGAAGGACGCATGCCGTCGAGGCGCGCAACGGCACGCTCCGGGTGGACGGCCGCCCCTGGAAAGGAACGGTCGAACGCCTCCCCGACGGGCGCTGGAAGATCACCGATGAGGAAGGACAGGTGCTGCTGGCCGCCCGAAAATCGAACGGCGGATGGGAAATGGTATCGGGGCCTTTCAGTGCCGAAGTGACCGTCCGATCGCCCCTCGACCAATTGCGCGACACCCTCCGCCCCAAAGGCAAAAGCCGAGCAGCATCGGCCACCCTCAAAGCCGCTATGCCCGGGCTGGTCCTCAAAGTCATGGCGGAAGAAGGGCGGGCCGTCGAAAAGGGCACGCCGTTGCTGGTCCTCGAAGCCATGAAAATGGAAAACATCATCAAAGCCGAAGGCCCCGGCGTAGTGAAAACCATCCACGTGACGCCCGGACAGGCTGTGGAAAAGGGCCAGCCGCTCATCTCTTTCGGAGAATGAATAAAGCGCTTTGCATAGACCGGCAGGGAAGTCATGGATGACGTTCCGTTAGCGACCATATGGGGCGCGGGGCTGGGGGCATTGATAGCCCTTGTGCTTTCGGCCGTGTTCTCCGGCTCCGAAATAGCGTTCTATGCCGCCCATCGCCTTTATCTGCTGGTGAAAGCCCGACGGACGGGATGGATCGGACGCTTCCTCTCCAAAGTGCTCAGCCATCCCTCCCGATTTATCTTGCTGATTCTGATCAGCAACAACCTGGTGCTGGTTGTTTTTTCCATTTTGTTTGCCCGGGTGGTGCAGGCGGCGGCCGTCGCCCACGGCGCGGCATGGAGCCCCGCCCTTGACTTTTGGCTGACCACCGTGCTGTCCACCCTGATCGTTTTGTTGTTCGGTGAATATTTTCCCAAGGCCCTTTTCTATCGGATGCCCGAGCGCCTGCTGTTGCGCCTGGTTCCTTTTTTGGCGGCCTGGTATCTGCTTATTTACCCGATTTTCTGGCTGGTGCAAGTGGTCATTCAGGGCGTGGGCCGTCTGGTCGGCTTGGACCTCAACGAAGGCTCCTCCTTCTCGCTTCGCGACTGGTATCTGCTGGTCGTGCCCCGCGGCCGGAAGCGTTCCGAGTCGGCCTTGATGGTGCGGCGGGCCCTCGAATTTCCCGACATCCGGCTGCGGGATTGCCTCGTGCCCCGCAATGAAGTGGTCAATATCGACATCAACGCCGGCGAAGAAGCCCTCCGACAGCGCTTTCGGGAACACGGCCTCAGCCGCATCGTCGTCTATGACGGCGACCCCACCAACATCGTCGGATACGTCCATGCCGTCAGCCTGTTCACGCGGCCCCGCAACCTTCGGGACATCCTCATCACGCCGCCCGTCTTCCCCGAATCCATGAAGGCCGATCGGGCCCTCCGGAAGATGATCGCCGAACATAAAAATCTGGCCGTCGTCACCGATGAATACGGCACGCCCGTCGGTATCGTCACGCTCGAGGACATCCTCGAAGAAGTGGTCGGCGACATCCGAGACGAGTTCGACCAGCGCCGCCTCCGAGAGCGCAAAGTGGGCGACGACACCTACGAGCTCAGCGCCCGCCTCGAAGTCGATTATCTCAACGAAAAATACGGCATGGGCCTCCCCGAAGGCGACTATCAGACCCTCGGCGGCCTCATCGTGCACGAGGCCGGCCGCATCCCGCGCCCCGGCGAGAAGGTGACCATCCCGCCCTATGAGTTCGAAGTCATGCGCGGCAACGAACGCCGCATCGAACTGCTGAAAGCCCAACGAACCGAACCGTCCGCCGCATCGTCGGAGGAAGAAGATAATATAGAATAGGGCGTGTCCCTTCGGCGCCTTTCGCCCGTTGCCTTCGACTTCGCTCAGGCGACGAGCGCGGTCGGGCGCCTTCGGGTCGGGCCGCCTTCGCTTACGCTCGGCGCCCTTCGGTCCCCTCACGCAAACCAGATACTCTTCCCCTTTTCAAGGGACGGCCGGGAGGGGTTATTTACGGGAAGACGCAGTAACGCCGTGCTCCTATGGGCGCTTCCATCATCTTTCCCGCGTGGCTTCGATGGCGTCTCGAAGCACCCGCGCGGCATCCCGGGCTTCCCCCGGCGTCAGTGTCAGCGGGGGCGCTATCCGAAGCCGACACTGTTCGAATAAGAACCAGTCGGTGATAACGCCGGCGTCCAGCAGGCGGGCTATGGCAGCTTTGGTGTGGGCAAACGAATCGGTCGGAACACTCAACAGCAGCCCCTGACCGCGGACATCCGGCAACACCTCACGGAAAATCCGCTCTTTCTCCGCCACGCCTTCCATCAGCTTTTCCGCTTCCATCACCTCCATGGCGGCCAGCGCCGCCGCACACGACACCGGATGACCGCCGAACGTGGTGATGTGTCCGAGCATCGGGTCGTGCGTCAGCACTTCCATCACCGACCGGCGGGCGGCGAAGGCCGCCAGCGGGTAGCCGCCGCCCAGGGCCTTCCCCAACACGATGATGTCGGGAACCACATCGTATGCTTGAAAGGCAAACCAGCGGCCTGTGCGTCCCATTCCCGTTTGCACCTCGTCGAAGACGAGCAGGGCACCGGTCTCATCACACCGCCGCCGCAACGCGGCCAAAAAGGCCGGATCGGCCGGCCGGGCGCCCGCCTCGCCCTGAACGGGCTCAATAATGACCGCCGCCGTGTGTTTGTCGATAGTTTCCAGCGCTGCGATGTCGTTAAAGGGAAGGCGGCGTGTCCCCGGCGTCACGGGCCGATAGCCCCGCGCCAGCCACGACGCCCCCGCCACTGAAAGCGCACCCGCCGTGCTCCCGTGATAGGCATGGTCGAAAAACGCAATCCACGGCCGACCCGTGTAGCGCCGCGCCAGCTTAAGCGCCCCTTCCACAGCTTCACTGCCCGAATTGACCAGATAAACCTGCTCGAAAGGCGGCCCCAACTTCTCAAGCAGCCGCTCCGCCAGCCGAATCTGGACCGGCTGAACAAACTCACCATACACCATCACGTGCGCATGCGACGCCGCCTGCGCTTGAACCGCCTTCACCACCGCAGGATGATGATGCCCCACCGACGACACCCCGATCCCCGAGATAAGGTCCAGATAAGCTTTTCCATCCGGGCCGTAAATGAAGTTCCCTTCGGCATGCGACACCTCCACCAACATCGGCATATCGGTGGTCTGGGCCAGATACGACAGAAACTTTTGGCGCCACCCCATCTGCACCTTTCTTTTCAGACAAAGTAACGGCCTTTGCCTGAAAAACGACGCCCGGCATCCGGTCCAGAGGCGGGCATGCCTTTCCTTCTCTCCTACGGAATCCCTATCCATCTCCCGCCTGATTATCCGCCCATGGGAACGATCTTGTATTTTCGCCCCGTTTATTTCGCCAAAGCGCCTGTTGTATGCCCAAGCTCTCTTTCTATTCGTTCGATCTGCCGCTGGAACTTATCGCCCAAGACCCCGAAGAGTTTCGGGACGAATGCCGCATGATGGTGGTCCATCGAGACTCCGGAAAAATCGAACACCGGAAATTCAAACACATCGTCGAATACCTGGCCCCCCGCGACGTCATCGTCGCCAACAACTCCAAGGTATTTAAAGCCCGCCTTCGCGGGAAAAAAGAAAAAACCAACGCCGACGTCAGCATCATCCTGATGCGGGAAATCGACCCCGATGAGTATATCTGGGACACCATCGTCGAACCCGCCCGAAAAATCCGAACCGGAAACAAGCTTTACTTCGGCGATCCCGCCGCCGACGAACTTGTCCTCGAAGCCGAAGTCATCGACAACACCACCTCCCGCGGCCGAACCATCAAATTCCTTTACGACCGCACGCCCGAAGAGTTTTACGCCCTCATCGACAAAGTCGGCGAACTTCCCCTGCCGTATTACATTCAGCGCCGACCCAACGAGATTGATGAAGTTTATTTCCATACCATCTTCGCCAAATATCCCGCCGCCATCGTCCCGCCTTCGGCGGGCTTCCACATCAGTCGGGAGTTGATGAAGTGGTTTCACGTCAAAGACGTTCACTTCGCCGAAGTCACACTCCACATGGGCATCAGCGCCTACCGGCGCATCGAGGTCGAAAACCTCGTCAAGCACACCCTCGATGCTGAGTGGTTCCACGTGCCGGCCGAAACCGCCCGCATCGTCAACGAGGCCAAGCTGAACAAACGCCGCATCATCGCCGTGGGCATCTCGACGTGGCGGGCCGTCGATGCCAGCCTCTCCGCCGACAACCTTCTGCGCGAACACGAAGGGTGGACCGAACGCTTCTTCTTCCCGCCCTACCAGTCGCCTATCATCACCGGGCTCGTGACCAACTTCCACTTCCCCAAGACGCCGTTCTTTATCATGGCGGCCACCTTCGGCGGACGACCCCTGATCAAAAAAGCCTATCAAGAAGCCATCAAAGAGGGCTATCGCTTCGGTGAATACGGCGACACCATGCTGATCCTCTGATGCCGACCCGCTGGGCCGTTATCGTGGCGGGCGGTGTGGGCGCCCGCATGAAGGGAAATGTTCCCAAGCAATTCCGCCTCCTGAATGGCATGCCGGTGTGGGTGTGGGCGGCTGGTCCTTTTGCTGCCGAAGGGTTTCGCCTGGTGGTGGTCACCCATCCCGACCATCAAGACCGCATCACCAAGGCCGGCGCCCGTTTCTTTCCAACTGAAAAAATCTACTGGGCACCTGCCGGAAAAGAACGTTTTTTCTCTGTCAAAAGCGGCATTGAACGGCTGGCCGAAACCGCCAAAGAAGACGACATTGTGGCCGTCCACGATGCCGCCCGTCCTTTCGTGGATCGTCCCCTCATCCGGCGCGGCCTTCAACAGGTGATGAAGACAGGCGCCGCCGTCCCCGCCGTTCCGCCCTACGACTCGATGCGCATCCACCAGCTGCAAGAATGGAAACCCTTTCCCCGAGCGCATCTCCGTATGGTGCAAACGCCCCAGCTTTTCCGGTACGGCCGGCTCTACGCAGCTTATCAGCAGCCCTATCAGCCCCACTTCACGGATGACGCCGCCGTGGTCGAGGCCGCCATGTATCCGGTGTCGCTGTATGAGGGAAGCCGGTTGAACTTTAAGATTACCACCGAACAAGATTGGGCCCTGGCCCGGGCATGGGCCGCATATGAAAGCCGTCCCGAAGGTTGAGGATTATTCTTTCCTCTCTTTGTGCGAGGTTTCCCAGCGTTTCCATAGATCGGGTCGCCGCTGTCGGGTTTTTTTCATGGCCTGTTCGAGGCGCCACTGCTCGATAGCCGGATGATTGCCTGACAGCAAAACGTCCGGCACTTGCAACCCCTTAAATTCCGGCGGGCGGGTGTACCACGGCGGGTCCAGCAGACCATCCTGAAAGGAATCGGAAAGCGCCGCCGTCTCATCCCCCAACACCCCCGGCAACAGCCGCACCACCGCATCGATGACCACCGCCGCAGCCGGTTCACCGCCGCTGATCACATAGTCGCCGATCGAAAGCTCGCGGGTCACGTAAAGGTCGCGAATGCGCTGGTCGATTCCTTTATAGCGCCCGCAGATGAGAATCAAGTTTCTTCTGAGCGACAGTTCGTTGGCGAGGCCCTGCGTGAACACTTCGCCGTCGGCGGTGAGATAAATTACTTCGTCGTAGCGGCGGGCGGCCAGCAGCCGGTCGAGCACGGCGGCCAGCGGCTCGGGCCGTAAGATCATGCCTGCGCCGCCCCCGTAAGGGTAGTCGTCCACCTGGCGCTTGTGTCGGCCGCCCGGCAAAGCGTCGTCGAATAGATTATGCAGGTGCACGGCGGCTTTTCCCGATGCCAGCGCCTTCCCGATGACGCCTTCTTGTAGAAAAGGCGTTAGCAGGTGAGGAAAAAGGCAGATAACGTCAATCCGCATGGGGAGTGCGTGGTCCCAGCTCGATGGCTGAGAGCTCGGTGAATCGACGGTTTTCAAGGGTGCCCACCAGTAACGTCCGCACCCGATGCGGACCGAAAAAACCGCAGGCCCCGGGGTTGATGTAAAGCACGCTGCCCGGCGTCATCCGTTGCACTTTCAGCACGTGCGTATGTCCACACACCAACACGTCAAAGGGGTGTTCTTGATAGTAAGACAGCAGTTCGGCAGGCATGCGATCGCCGTAGCCGGCGATGTGGGTGATAAAGATCCGGAGCCCCTCGACGGTGAATGCTTGATAAGGCGGTGCCAGCGATCGGATTTCCGGCCCGTCCACATTGCCGTGAACGGCGCGCACCGTGCCCCCCAGTCCTTCGAGTGCATCCAATACCACCGGACTGTCGATGTCGCCGGCGTGCCAGATCTCATCACATTCCGACAGATGTCGCAAGATCCCTTCGTCGATATGGCCGTGTGTGTCACTCAGAATCCCCACCCTGATGCCCATCCGTCGCTTATTTCCGAAGTTTCCCCTCCAACTTCAAAGGAACGGTCACCGTCGGGTTCGACAATTCCTTGATGGGCAGTTGTCCTATCAATTTACCTTGTAAAAGAAAAGAAGGAAGCTGATTGCCCATAAACATGCGGACGGCGGCCAGCCCCAGGTCCCGCAGGTCGATGCGCATCCGAAGGGTGATCGGACGGGCTTCCTTCCCGGGAATGTCGATTTCCTCGCCCGAATGAAGGCGGATTCCACGAATGTCGCCCACCATGGCTTCCCCTTTCACAGCGGTGATGAACAGCGGGAAAGGATTCGGATTATGCACGCCGACCTGGGCGGCGATCTCCACAAAGTCGGTGCCGGCATGCATGATGCGGGCGTCTTGCATTTCCAGTTTGGGCATGCGCACCACGGGCAATTTTCCCGCCCGCTCGAAAGGCACCGCCACCGATTGCTGTTCGCCAAGGCGAAGGTGCATCTTTCCTTTCAGGGTATAAGCAAAGCTGTCTTGCTTGGCAAGCGATTTGACCGTCCGGTAAAGCGTGCGCCATTGAAAGCGGACCGGAAGCTCAATGACCGATTCCTGCCCGCTTCCTACGATGGTTTGCCGGTCTTCCGTCCCTTGAATGAAAGGTTTTCCTTCCACCATAAACTGATATTCGGTCTTGGCCACGGGAATGTTCACCGGAAGCGGATTCTTCACGCCCAGATGTGCGGCCAGCGTAATCCCCTCGAAATCCAGCTTTTTGACTTTCAGGTCTTTGAATCTTACTTCCGGATGCGCCATCTGACGCAGGGTCTGACAGCCTGCGATGAGGAGGCCGCCGGTGACAACGGCAAAGCCGACGAAGCGAATAGGTCTCATGATGCGTTGATTTTTATCTCTTTTTCAGCGTCACAAAAGTAACGTCCCACCATCGGCAATATTACGCAGCTTTCCCTTTCGGAAGCTTTCGACCATAGGCGGCCGCGCCGAATCCAAGCAACATCAGCACACCTCCCAACCACAACAGGTTGATGAACGGGAAAGCAATGGCTTTCAGGATGATGTAAGGGCGGCTCGGTGGTTGAAGTGCAGCCAGCACAACGCGCAGCCGCTGTTGTTCGGGAAGAATTTGCAACAGCTCGGCCTGCACAGTCTGATGGCTGTCCATATCGGGCACCGTCATCACCAATCGTCCTTGAAGGTGCCATTCCGGGGCCAGCATCAGCCGGTTTTGCCTCAGCGTGTCTTCCAGCACCATCAGTAGGCGGGTCCGGATGGCGGTGTCGGAAAGTGATTCATCCTCCGGTTGAAACAGCCCTTCCGTCCGCACTTGATAATGCCGCCACGTAAAGGTGTCGATAGGCGCCATCAGCAAGGTGTCGGCCGCCAGAATGCGGGCATGAAACGCAGGGTCGGAAGTGTCGGGGATGGCCGTGATGTGCACATACAGGTCATGATCCCACCATTTCTGGATGTCGGGACTGGCCACGAGACCCATGTTCTTTGAAATCTGCGCCGACGGATAGAGGGTAAAGGACTCCCGGCCGGCGGTGTCGGCGAAGTCCACCCGATAGTAGGTCTGCGGCGCCTCCCATCGCGTTCCCGAGAATCGGACCTGATAGGGCCCCACCAATGCCGTGGAATCCCGATAAATCAACACGTTTTCCAGCTTGGATTGCACGGAGAAGTTGTCGCCGAAGTCCACCCCTGCGGTGTTGCGGGAGATCACCTCTTTTTTGGCCGAGGAAACCAGCACGCCCAACACCATCACCGCCAGGCCGGTGTGGGAGAGTGCGCCGCCGATGAGCCGAAAACGTTTCTTTCGAAGATATCCCCACAGAATCCATCCATTCCCGATCGCAGCCGTCCATCCCGCAAACGACAGCAACCGGTAAGCCCATGTGTTCAGCTGCCAGGCCCATTCGGCGGTGATGGTGATCAGCAATCCCATCAGCACCGTCATCCCCAGCCGCCGAAGGAAGACGCCGGACGGCGTCCGCCGATATTCCAAGAACATGCCCGCGGCGGTCAGAAGCAGGATGATCACTGCAAAGGGCAGCTGCACCCGATTGTAGTGCTGAATGGCATCCGTAGGTGGGGCCAGATGGGTGCCCAGCACTTTGTTGATCACCGGCAGCGACGTCACCACGATGATGTGAAAGGACGAAAGAAAGACGATAAGCGCGCCGATATACATCCAGAACTCCCGACTATATAAGCTCTCTTGAATGTCTTTGCCGCGGAGATCTTTCCAGCGTCGCACATACAGGCCGGTGCCCAAGAGGACGAAAAAAGCCAGCCAGAAAATCAGCTGACCGCCCAGCCCCATATCCGTGAAGCTGTGAACCGATGCATTTCCCAACACACCGCTTCGGGTCAGGAACGTCGAATAGAGCAGGAGCCAATAGACGGCCATTAAAAAGAACAACGTCAGCCGCAGATACGCCCGCCGAGCCTGATAGATGAGCAACATGTGAATGCCGGCCACCAATACCAGCCAGGGCACCAGCGAGCTGTTTTCCACCGGATCCCAGGCCCAGTAGCCGCCGAAGTTGAGCGCTTCATAGGCCCAGAGCGCACCCAGCAAGATGCCCAATCCCAGAAAAGCACCGCCCACCAGCGCCCAGCGCTGCGTCCACGGCAGCCAGTGTGGAACGCCCTTTTTCATCAGCATGGCCGCCACCAGCGCAAAGGGAATGCCGGCGGATGCAAACCCCAAAAACAACACCGGCGGGTGGATGACCATCCAGTAGCTCTGCAACAGCGGATTCAGGCCCGTCCCGTCTTGAATCAACGACACGTAGTCGGGTCGGGAAAAGATGGGCGCGGCCATCGTCTCCCGAAGCAACAGAAAGGGATTGATGCCGATGGTAATGTCGCCGATTTTGACGCCCAGCAACATCGACAGGAACATCACCTGGCCCAAAAACACCACCACGGCCGCTCCCCACGTAACCGCATAGTTCCGACGCACCAGAAACAACAGCAGCACGCTGTTCCAGAACGTCCACAGCCAGAAACTGCCTTCCTGCCCTTCCCAGAGCGATGAGATGACGTATTTCAGCGGCAACGCCCGCGAGCTGTGTTGCCAGACATATTGAAACTCGAACCGATGGTTCAGGATTAACACGTAGAGGACGGCGCCGATGGCCGCCACCGACAGGAAATGACCCCACACCGCCGCCCGCAGGATAGGGCGCGCCCAGCGGTCGTCCGGATAAAAATAGGCGCGCAAGCCCGCCGCCACGCCCAGCACCGCCAAGGCCAACGCCGCCGCAACGGCGCCCTTACCCGCATAGGCCGCCCACAACCATTCGCCGATATATTGAATGTCACTCATCCGACTGCGACGTCACCGCGTTCAAGTCCTTTTCCACGTATTTCGAGGGACATTTCGTCAGCACCTTGGAAGCAAGGAAGACGCCGTCGCCTTGCATTCGCCCGATGATGACCACCTCCTCGGCCCGCTCGAAGTCGGCGGGCTTGGGCTGCGGATAGATTACCTTCACCGTTTTGCCTTCGTGATCGGTAAGGAAAAATTCCGTGCGGTTGGGATCTTCGCTCGGATTGTAATAGACCGAATGCCCCTCGGCCAGCCGCCCCACCACATGAAATTCTTTATCGGGATGTCGGGACGCCTCCGCAAACGACACATAACTGCTGGCATCGCCGAGCGCATACACCAGCAGGCCCACGGCCGCGGCCATGGCTACAATCAGAAAAAGATGGAGCTTTTTCATTGCCGATGCCGATTAAGTTTTGCCAGTTCCTCCTCCACCCGATGAAGGCGGCGGCTTATCCAGTGCCCGTATAGGGCGATGCCGAGCACGATGATCGCAAGGCTCACGGTCACCACAGGGAATTTGCCGCAAGCGGATAGGTCGAATAGAAACGTCATGGAAGTCGATGTTTTAACAATACAATTTCGTGGGCGGTTCGCTGCACCCGCGCATAAAGCAGACTCAACCAACTGCCGATTAGCGTCCATCCTGCCACGCCGGCGTAAAAGATAGGGCGCATCCGGAAGTCCAAGTCATAGGAGGAAAAGGCCGGATTCCCGCCGCTGCCCGGGTGAAGCGAGTCGGTCATGCGCGGCAGAATAAACAGCAGCGGCACCGCCACGGCAAATGCAAATACGGCGTACACGGCGCCCACGCGTCCCCGCACGCTCCGATCGGCAATGGCGCGCCGCAAGATAAAATAGGCCGCGTAAATAATCAGCGTAATCGCCGAAGCGTTTTGCTTTGGATCGTTGCTCCACCAGCTGCCCCACGTATATCGGGCCCACACCGCCCCTGTGATGAGTCCCAGGATACCGAACACCACGCCCGTTTGTAAATAGGAAGAAGCCTTGAAGTCCTCGTCAAGACGCCCCGACGAAAGATAACGCATGCTGTGAATGACCCCTATCAGAAACATCAACAACATCGCAAACCACATCGGAACGTGAAAGAAAAAGTTCCGAATGCTCTCGTAAAGAATCGGAATGTCGGGAACAGGCGTCCACACGCCGGCAATGATCGAGTAAAGCACCAGCAGGGTGCCGGTCCCGGATAGTATCCATGAAAGCCGCCGTTGCATCGGAAGGTGTTTTTTAGTGCCGATGAAGGTAAGGAATCAATATCGTTCCCATCACCGCCACAATGCCCCACAGGGCCGGCAAAGTTAACCACATCCGCATGGGAGCCGATCCGCCGATCAATGCCAGATGAAGTTGAATCACCGTATAAAACAGCGGAATGATGGTGGGAATCCCCAGGATGCTCATCAACACAAACGGGTGACGCCCAAACCGGGAAATGGCGCTGACCAATGAAAAGGCAAAGCCGAACCCCAGTGACGACAGCCCTATCAGACCGGACCAACCCCAAAGCCCCACCGGAAGCGGACCGGAAAAGAACATAAAAAGAACGGCCAGCAGTCCCATCACCAGCGCCTGCATGAGACTGTTGACCAGCGCCCGCACCCAGAACATCACCTCCGGCGGGACCACCCAGTAATAGAACAGCATATGCCCCCGCGTCTCCTGATGGTAGGCCTGCGCGCCCAGTTGAAGGTTGATGAACAAAGCCGAAATCCAGAACAGCGCAATGTATTGACGGGGCGCCGGCGCGGGCTCCACCAGTTGCACCAGGTAGGCCAGCACCACCGCATAAAAGGCATACACACCCAGTTGCCCGCGCCGGCGCCAAAACCGACGGGCCTCACCGCGGAACACCGCCCCCCATCCACCTAACGCCGACGAAGCCATCGGGTCGGATTTTGCCGCTGGACGCCCTTCCACACCTCAAAGTGAAGCTCCGGCACCTGAGAATGGCGCCCATTGCGCACATACCCCATCACATCCCCCGCATACACGCTTTGTCCCGTCTTAACGGTGGTCTTGCGAAGGTTGGAATAGACGGTATAATAGCCGCCGTGGCGGACCAACACAGCCCGGCTCCCCGTGGGCAAGATCACGATCCGGCTCACCACCCCGTCGGCCACGGCCCGCACCGGCTCGTCCAGATAGGTCCGGATATCAATGCCGTTGTTCTGAACTTTCACGTTCTTAATAACTGGATGCGGGTGCATCCCAAACGACCGAAGAAGCACACCCCGCTTCACCGGCCAGGGAAGCCGTCCCCGTTTTTGGGCGAAGGCGGCGGCCAGGGCTTTCTCTTTTCCTTTCAGCGGGCGGCGTTTACGGGCCGCCATCTCCTTGCGGATGGCCGCACGAATGGCTTCATCCAGCCGACGGGCTTCCTGTCGTTGTTCCGCCAGCTGGCGCAAAAGCGTCTGCTTCTTCCGCCGAAGCTGTTGCACCAGCACCTGCCGCTCTTTCTGGCGTTGCTGAAGTTGCGCCTCTTCCCGACGAATGCGCCGAAGCAACTGTTGCCGTTCCTGGTGCTGGGCTTTCAGCGCTTCGGTCTCCCGCTTCAATACGGCTTGCGTTTGCTGGATGAGCCGGATCTGTTGCCGACGATGTTCTTCATAAAATCGAAGCAGCCGCACTTTTTTAACCGTTCCGTCCAAACGGGGCGCATCCAGAATAAACGTAACCGGAAGATACTGCCGTTTGATGCGATACACTGCAATGAGCAGCCGTTTATATTCCGATTTCAGCGACCGAAGGTCTTGCTCAAGGGCGTCAATCACCTTTTGTTTAGCCTCAATTTGCCGGTTAAGGGCATATATCTCATCGGTGAGGGTGTGAATCAATCGCTGCCGGTCTTGAATCTGCCGATCAAGCAGTTGAAGGTAGGCCGCCGTCTGACGATAGGCGCGGGTGGTTTTGTTCAGCAGTCGCTGCGTAGCTTTAATTTTCCTTTGCAGCCGCTTGCGCCGCTGTTCAAGCGTGCTTCGGCTCTGACCATAGCCCACAGCAGACATGCTCAACACCCACCCCCCAAGCCACAACACCCAGAAGAGATTACGGACCTTGCTCATATCCGGGCGGGATGCGCATGGGCACGGCCAGTGAGTCGGCGCGTGCAAGCTTTTTGAAACGGATCAGCAATGAATCTTTGACGGTCTTGTGCCCCTGTGGATATACGTTGATGGTGATCCAGGCCGGATAGTCGCCGGCATGGGCGTCGTGATGATAGGGACCGTAGTCAATCACGATGGTCTGGCGCCGGGGCCGATACTCAATGATACGCCGCCGCAACCGCCGGACCGAAGGATCCACCAAAAGCCGTTCCGAATATGTTGCACCTTCCCGGGTGCCGATGATGACCGTATCGGTGACGGTCCATTCATATGCATCCGCAGACGACACCTCCGGAATGCCCCATAGTAAATATTGAAAGGATTGAAGGTCTAACAGGTCGGCGGGAAGCATGCCGGCGGCCAGTTCCTCGCGTTGCTTGACGTAATACCGCCGTTCGATGCGGTTCAGCACCTCGCCCTTATCCCGGGTGATGCGGGCCCGAAGGGCTTCCAGCCCCAGCGCCGGCGTGAATGAAACCCAGATGACCGAGTCGGCCTTCATCCGCATAGAGAAGGGACTGGCCACCTTCTGGTCGCCGCTGTATTTCATCAATCCCCGAATGGCATACCACCCCCGCGGTTGCGACATGTTCTCAAGCATGCGGGGCGAGAAAGCTTCGGTCGATACTTCGGGCGCCGGCGGGGCTTTCCGGAAAAGGTGACATCCGCCCAGCATCACCATTGCCGCCGCCGTCAGAAAGGTCTTATGGATGAATCTGCGATATCTTCTCTGCCAGTTTTCGGGAATCTCCGCCATGTTGCATTGCTTTTTTCCAATATCGAACCGCTTCCGCCTTGCGGCCCAGCGCGGCCAGCACGTCGCCCATGTGCTCCAGAAGTTCCGGGTCCTCCGGTCTTTTTTCCAGCGCCCGGGCAATGTATTCACGGGCTTGTTGAGGTTTCCCCATCTTAAAGAGAATCCAGCCGTAGGTGTCCAAGTAAGCCGGCTGATCCGGTTCGATCCGGAGGCTTTTTTTCGACATCCTCAGGGCCCGTGACAGGTCGCCCCCGCTCAACGACAGGTAATAGGCATAGTTGTTCAATACCACCGGATCCTCGGGGTCCAGTGCCAGCGCCTTGTCGAAATAGGCGAAGGCTTTTCGCGTGTCTCCCAACCGGTAGTATGACTCGGCCAGCTCTGTGTAAAAGGCCTTTTTGAGCAAGGTGTTTTCTTCGGGAACGTATAGCAAACCATCTTCCAGCGTGCTGATGGCTTCGGAATAGAATTTAAGGCGGTTCTGGCCCATCCCCTTGTAAAGGTGGAGAATGGCCTGGGCCGGGAAATAGTCGAGGGCTTCTTCTGCGTGGGCGGTCACGCTGTCATAAGCGGACCGGCCAAGGTCCAGCTCCACGAGCCGTACCCATATGGGAAGAAAGTTGGGCTGTAAGCGGACCGAGCGGAGATACATCCGATAAGCGCTGTCTTCCTGACCGTGCTGAAAGAAAAAATCACCGGCGGCGGCGTAATACCGTCCGTCTTGCGGGTGGGCCCGAATCACGCGTTGAATAATGGGCAGATAGCGCAGTCCCGTGTCTTCCGACAGGAAGGGCATGGCATATTTTACCCAGAAGTTGAACTTGGCGTCCGCATCGACGGCCCGGTCGCCGGCGATGTCTTCCAGCGTTTTCGCAGCCGAGTCGGCCTGTCCAGAGATAATGTACAGTTTGGCAAGCTCCAGCTTGAAAAGGCGCTGCTCGGGATGCGTGTTGAGCAATTGCCGGATGGTGGAGATGGCCCGGGCGGTGTCGCCCCGACTCAGCAGCAGCCGGCCCAGCTGCTCCAGGGCCCGAAGGTCCTTTGGGTTGTCTTTTAAGATATGGTGAGCGGTCGCTTCCGCGCTGTCATATTGTCCCAGATAGAGGTAAAGCGACAGTTTCTGGTGCTGAATCTGCGGATTGGTCCCAAAACGCTGTTCTGCTCGGGTAATCACGCCGAGGGCTTTGTTGAAGTCTTCTTGCTGGAGCGCCAGTTGTAAGAGTTGGTTGTAATAATTTAATTGGTTGGGGTGTTTCCGGATGAGTTGCTCAAATATTTTTTCGGCCTCGGCGGTGTTACCCTGTTCTTTTTCCAGTTGTGCCAGCAGTTCCAGGTAATAAGGGTTGTCGCCGCCGAAGCGTCGGGCCCATCGGGCATGCCGGAGCGCGGCGGGCAGGTTGTTGGCCCGAAGGTAGAGACGGGCCAGCTGATAGTGAACGGCGCCGCTGGTGGGATTCAGGATGGAGGCCTGCTTGAAATTTTCAAACGCCCGCTGATAATCACCCAGCAACTGCGCTTTCAGCCCGGCGTAAAAAAGCTCTTGAAAACGGGCCTTGGTGGGCTCGTCCATCGGAACGATGACGAGGGGCTCGGGAGCCGCCGACCGGAAGTGCCGACAACCGCCGAACCATAAAATCAGGGCCGGTATGGCTGATAACAAAGCTATTCGCATATCGAATAATCGCTGATGTGGAGGCGTTGAACCGCTCCTTTGCATTGGCTGTGTCGGCCCACCACCGAATGATCCAGCACGGCGTCCTGCACGTGGGCTTCCGATAAGATCATGCTATCTTGGATAACGGTTTGATGCAGGTGGGCACCTTTTTCAATGGCCGTTCCGGGGCCGACGATCGACCGTTTCACCTCCGCACCCGGCCCGATGTAGTAGGGGGGCACCAGGGTGCTTTCCGTCACGGTGGCGGTTTCGTCCACGTAACCCTCGGGCAGCTCCCGTTCCAGCACGCGGCGGAGCGTGTACAGCATCGTGTCGCGGTTGCCGCAGTCCAGCCATTCTTCCACCACGCCGGCCCGCAGGCGCTTGCCCTTGCTGCGCATCCGATCCATCGCATCGGTGAGCTGATATTCGCCTTTGGTGCGGATGTCGTGATCAATGAGATATTGTAACTCGCCGGCCAACTCGGCGCCGTCTTTGAAATAATAAATGCCGATGATGGCCAGGTCCGACACAAAGTGGTCGGGCTTTTCTTCAAAACGCTGGATGATGAGGTCTTCGTCGGTGACCACCACGCCGTATTGGCGCGGGTCGTCCACCTTCTTGACCCAGATGATGCCGTCGTCGGCGGGGTCGATGTGCATGTCGGCATAAAAGAGGGTGTCGGCGAAGGCCACAGTGACGGGTCCGTCCAGCAGCGGACGGGCGCAGAGGATGGCGTGGGCCGTGCCCAGCGGCTCGTCCTGATAGAAGATGTGTCCCCGGGCGCCCATTTGTTCGGCCAGGGCCAGCAGGGCTGCCTCGGTATCGTCGTCTACGTCCCGCACCACGTAGCCGATATCGGTGATCGTGTGGGGGAGGGAAGCCTTGATTTTCTCGGTGAGCCGCTGTACGATGGACTGCCCGGCGATGGGTATCAGCGGTTTGTGGATGGTCAGGGTCGTGGGCCGGAGGCGCTTGCCTTTGCCGGCCATGGGGATGATGATTTTCATACCGTCGGGGTCTTTTGATTTAGTGTGCTCCGGTGTGGCCGTAGCCGCCGCTGCCGCGCTGGGTTTCTGAGAGCACCTCCACAGCGGTCAGCACAGCTTGCGTCATCGGTGCAACGACCAATTGGGCGATGCGATCGCCGTCGTCGATGTATTGGGGCTCGTTCGAGAGGTTGATCAGCAGCACTTTGATTTCGCCGCGATAGTCGCTGTCGATGGTGCCGGGGCTGTTGAGCACCGTCAGTCCTTTTCGCAGCGCCATGCCGCTGCGCGGGCGGATTTGCCCTTCGTAGCCCTGCGGGATTTCCATGAACAGGCCCGTGGGGATGAGCACGCGTTCCATCGGGTAGATGGTGACGCGGCGGCGCAAAAAGGCGCGCAGGTCCATCCCCGCCGATCCTTCGGTGGCGTAGGCGGGCAGGGGATGCGGCGATCGATTAACGACTTTGATCGTGACCATAGGGCGGCAAAGTTAGAATTTGCACAACCGACAGGGAAGGGGGGCGGTTTTCGCGTGAGGGGCCCGGAGGGCGCCGAGCCGTAAGGCGAGGCGGCCCGCCGCCGCCTGCGGGGCGGGATTGGTAGGGGCGACGCGTGCGTCGCCCTGTGGGCGTCCGCGGGGTGGGATTTGTAGGGGCGCAGCGGTGTCTGCGCCCATGAAGGCGGCGGCGGGCCGAGGCGAACAGCCGAGCCCGCAGGGGCCCGACCCGAAGGCGGCCGT
>JALVCQ010000035.1 GCA_027009805.1 Bacteroidota bacterium | reverse complement strand
CCGGTGGTTTGAGGGCGTGCCCTCGCCGGTGAAACATCCGGAAAGGGTGAACATGCACATCTTTCGGGAAAACACCGAAGACGTCTATGCCGGCGTGGAATTTATGATGGGCACCGAAGAAAACGAGCGCCTGCTGCGGTTTCTGACCGAAGAACTGGGCGTGAGCAAAATCCGATTTCCCAAAACGTCATCGCTGGGTATTAAACCCATCTCGAAAGAAGGAACCGAGCGGCTGGTGCGGGCGGCCATCGAATACGCCCTCGATCGGAAGCTGCCTTCTGTGACGCTGGTGCACAAGGGCAACATCATGAAGTTTACCGAAGGGATGTTCCGCAAATGGGGCTATGAGCTGGCCGAGCGGGAATACGGCGACCGGGTGTTCACCTGGGTCCAATGGGATCGCATTGCAAAAGAGAAAGGCAAGGACGCCGCCAACGCGGCCCAGCAAGAAGCCGAAGCGGCGGGCAAAATCATCGTTAAAGACGTGATCGCCGATGCCTTCCTGCAACAGATTCTCCTGCGCCCGGCGGAATATTCCGTCATTGCCACCACCAACCTCAACGGCGATTATATCTCGGATGCGCTGGCGGCGCAGGTGGGCGGCATCGGCATCGCGCCCGGCGGAAACATCAACTACATGACCGGCCATGCCATCTTTGAGGCCACCCACGGCACCGCGCCCAAATATGCCGGCCTCGACAAGGTGAACCCCAGCTCGGTAATCCTGTCCGGGGCGATGATGTTCGAATATTTCCGATGGTTTGAAGCGGCCCAGTTGATTTATAAGGGCGTGGAGGGCGCCATCAAAGCCGGTGAGGTGACGTATGACTTTCACCGACTGATGGACAACGCCACCCTCCTGAAATGCTCGGAGTTCGGCGAGGCCGTCGTTCGCCACATGGAAGATTAAGGCAACCGAAATGGGTTCGGGAGCGTTGTAAGGATGATGCGGCGATTTTTCAGGTTTCGTTCTCTGCTTCTGGTGGCGGCCTTCGCTGTCGGCACGTTGCTGCAGGCGGCCTATATGCTGTTGCCGATGGATGATGCCCAGAAGAACCACCTCAAGGCTTACGGCATCATGTATTGGGTGCTGGCCGGCGGCTCGGAAGGATATTGGCTGCTGAACTATCGGGGCGGCAGCTTTGCCTTTCCCTATCACCGGGCGTTCGAGCAGGAATGCCGGGTGCGGGGCGTGACCTATGAAATCATGCCTGATGCGTCGTTCCGCAAGTTGCAGGACGAACTGTCGAGCCCCGCGGTGAATATGGATGTGGTCAAGCTGGAAAAGGCCCCCCGCATCGCCGTCTATTCGCCCAAGACCAAGCAGCCGTGGGATGATGCCGTCACGCTGGTGCTCACCTATGCCGAGATCCCTTACGATGTGATATATGATGACGAGGTGCTCTCGGACAAGCTGTTGGAATATGATTGGCTGCATCTTCATCACGAGGATTTTACCGGTCAGTATGGAAAGTTCTGGGCCGGCTATCACACGCAGCCGTGGTATCAGCAGCAGGTGCAGGAGGCCGAGGCCATTGCCCAGCGGTGGGGCTACAAGAAGGTCTCGCAGCTCAAGCTGGCGGTGGCGAAGAAAATTCGGGATTACGTCATCGGCGGCGGCTACCTGTTTGCCATGTGTTCGGCCACCGACACCTACGACATTGCGCTGGCCGCCGAAGGCGTCGATATTTGTGAAACGCCTTTCGACGGTGATCCGGCCGACCCCAACGCCCAGAAAAAGCTCGACTTTCAGCGGACATTCGCTTTCCGGAATTTTCGGATTATCCCCAACCCATATGTATATGAGTATTCTTCCATCGATGCCACGCAAGACCACCTCCGGTTAGGCCGCCAGCGAGACTTTTTTGTCCTTCACGAATATTCGGCCAAATGGGACCCCATTCCTACCATGCTCTGCCAGAATCATACACGCATTATCAAAGGGTTTATGGGGCAGACCACGGCTTTTCGAAAAAAGCATGTCAAACCCAATGTCATGGTTCTGGGGGAAACGGGCGCCATTGGGTCGGTGAAATACCTTCATGGGGAAGTGGGACGGGGCATGTGGACGTTTTACGGCGGCCACGACCCCGAAGACTACCAGCACTTTGTGGGTGACCCGCCGACGAACCTCGACCTGTATCCCAACTCGCCGGGCTATCGCCTGATCTTGAACAACGTCCTCTTTCCCGCCGCCCGACCCAAGAAACGAAAAACATAAGGCTGTTTTGCAGCAAAGGACTAATTTTGCAGCCGTTTATTTTCTAAAGACGCAACAATGACAGTAGAAACTCGAAGCAACGTAACGCTGAAACGTCCCCCTTACGTGGTGAAGGATATCTCCCTGGCCGAATGGGGTGAAAAAGAAATCGCTATTGCCAAGGCTGAAATGCCCGGGCTGGTGGAGACGGTGCGGAAATACAAAGACAGCCAACCCTTGAAAGGCGCCCGCATCGCCGGAGCGCTGCACATGACCATTCAAACAGCCGTGCTGATCGACACCTTGACGGCGTTAGGGGCGGAAGTCCAGTGGGTCTCTTGTAATATCTTCTCGACGCAAGATCACGCCGCCGCCGCCATTGCCGCCCGCGGCATCCCCGTTTTTGCTTATCGAGGCGAAACCCTCGAAGAATACTGGGAGTTCATGCACTATCTGATGGAATGGAAAGACGGCGGCATGCCCAACCGCATCCTCGATGACGGCGGCGACGCCACGCTGCTGGTGTCGCTGGGGGCCCGGGCCGAACAAGACCCTTCCCTGCTGGACAACCCCACCAGCGAAGAAGAAAAAGCCCTCTTTGCCTCCATCCGTAAGCGCCTGGAAACGCAGCCCGGCTTCTATACGGCGTTGCAAAACGCCATCGGGGGCATCACCGAAGAAACGACCACCGGCGTCCACCGCCTCTATGAAATGGAAGCCAACGGGACGCTGTGGTGCCCGGCCATCAACGTCAACGACTCGGTCACCAAGAGCAAGTTCGACAACGTGTATGGATGCCGGGAGTCGCTCATCGACGGCATCAAGCGGGCCACCAACTCCATGATTGCGGGTAAGGTGGCCATTGTGTGCGGATATGGCGAGGTCGGAAAAGGATCGGCGCAGGCGCTTCGGGGGATGGGCGCCACGGTGTGGGTCACGGAAATCGACCCCATCTGTGCCTTGCAGGCGCTGATGGAAGGCTATCGGGTGGTGAACCTCGAAGAGCCGGGCGTGGTGGAACAAGCCGACATCTTTGTCACAGCCACCGGCAACAAAGACGTCATCCGCCACGACCACATGCTCCGCATGAAAGATGAAGCCATCGTCTGCAACATCGGCCACTTCGACAACGAAATCGACGTGGCCAGCCTCCGGCAATATGAATGGGAAAACATCAAACCGCAGGTGGACCACATCATCTTCCCCGACGGCAAGAAAATCATCTTGCTGGCCGAGGGACGGCTGGTGAACCTGGGCTGTGCGAACGGCCACCCCAGCTTTGTGATGTCGTGTTCCTTTACCAATCAGACGCTGGCGCAAATCGAATTGTGGCAGCATCCCGAGAAATATCAGGCGGGCAAGGTGTATGTGTTGCCGAAGAAGCTGGATGAAGAAGTGGCGCGCTTGCATCTCGACCGGCTGGGCGCCCGCCTGACCCGGCTAACCCCCGAACAGTCGGATTACCTGGGCATTCCTGTCGAGGGCCCCTACAAACCCGATTGGTATCGTTACTAACCGCTTCTGATTTCCTATCTCTGCGGGCGGCGGCCTTCCCACGGGTCGTCGCCCGCTTTTTGTCTAATTTCGGAGAACGAAGCTTTCCACCGGAGAACCGCCATCTTTGCGCCCCCCATTTTGAAATTCGTTTTATGCCGTTACGTGCAGGAATCGTAGGCCTTCCCAACGTAGGGAAATCCACGCTTTTTTCCGCCCTGTCGGGAGCAAAGGCCGAAGCGGCGAATTATCCCTTTTGCACGATCGACCCCAACGTGGGCGTGCTGGAAGTGCCCGATCCGAATCTTTATCGGCTGGCCGAGCTGGTCAAACCGCAAAGCGTTGTCCCGGCCACGGTTGAGATCATGGACATCGCCGGCCTCGTTAAAGGTGCCGCTAAAGGTGAAGGGCTGGGCAATCAGTTTCTGGACAACATCCGGAATGTGGATGCCGTTATTCACGTGATCCGTGCGTTTGACGACAGTCAGGTGGTCCATGTGGAGGGGCGGGTCGATCCCCTTCAAGACAAGGAGGTGATCGATACGGAGTTGATGCTGAAAGACCTCGAAACGGTGGAAAACCGGCGGGTCCGCCTCGAGAAAAAGCTGAAAGCACGGGAGGCGGATGCCATCGTGGAAGCGGCGATGCTCGAACGGCTCCAGCGCCACCTTGAAGAAGGACGCCCGGCCCGAACCTTTTCTCCCGCTGATGCCGAGCGCCCTTTTTTCGACCGTCTTCGGCTGCTCACCGCCAAGCCGGTGCTCTACGTGGCCAATGTGGACGAAGCGCAACTCACGCAACCCGCCGAACCAATCCGCCGGCTCCGGAAAGTGGTGGAACAGGAGGGCGCACGCCTGTTGTTGATTAATGCCCAGATCGAAGCCGAAGTGGCCGAAATCGAAGACCCCGAAGAACGCAGGGAATACCTGGCCATGTATGGCCTGAAAGAACCCGCCGTTCATAAGGTGATTCGGGAAGCTTACCGACTGTTGGGCCTGATTACCTTCTTTACCGCCGGCCCCAAGGAAGTGCGGGCATGGCCCATCCCCAGAGGAAGCACGGCCTATGAAGCCGCCGGCACCATTCACAGCGACTTTCAGCGGGGCTTTATCCGGGCCGAAGTTATCGCCTACGACGACTTTATTGCCTTGGGCTCCGAACAGGCATGCCGCGAAAAAGGAAAAATCCGCCTCGAAGGGAAGGATTATGTGGTGCAGGATCGAGATATTATGCATTTTCGCTTTAATGTGT
>JALVCQ010000034.1 GCA_027009805.1 Bacteroidota bacterium | reverse complement strand
CCTCGTAAAAACAGTAAAGGAAAAACCGCCCGTCATCGACCGTTCTTCGTGGCGGGCCGAACAGCCGGCATACGGAATCTTATTGGTCAATAAACCCGCCGGCATCACCACCTTCGACATCATCCGCCGCATCAAACGCCATCGGCGCCGCATCAAAGCCGGCCATGCCGGCACGCTGGACCCCTTTGCCACCGGCCTGGTGTTGCTGGCGATCGGGCGGGCCACCCGCACCATCCAGCACCTTCAGGCATTGACCAAAGTATATGAAGGCACCATTCGGCTGGGTGCCGTTACGCCCTCGCTCGACCCCGACACGCCCGTGGAACGAACGGCGCCCGTTCCCGCCCTTTCATTGGAGCAGGCGCAGCAGATCGCCGACACCTTTCAGGGGACCGTCATGCAGATGCCGCCCATCTATTCGGCGCTGAAAGTGGGCGGGAAACGGGCTTACGACCTGGCCCGACAGGGAAAGACGCCCGAGTTGAAACCCCGCCCCGTGCGTATCGACCGGTTTGTCATTAAAGACATTCAGCTGCCTGAGGTGGCTTTCCGGTTGGAATGCGGCAAAGGCACCTATGCCCGGGCGGTGGCGCGAGACTTCGCCGAAAAAGCCGGAACGCTGGGCCACCTGACGACGCTGGTCCGCACGGCCATCGGCCCCTATTCCATCGAACAGGCTTTTTCCCTGACGGAGCTGGAAAACCTCCTGCGCACCCATCCCCACTTCTTGAAGACATGAATCACCTGCACTGGGTTGACGACTTTGTGCCCGACCGGCCCACGGCCATCACGGTGGGCACCTTCGACGGCCTTCATCGCGGACATCAATTTGTCTTCGGTCAACTGGCCCGCCGCGCTCACCAGCGCCGCTTGCGTCCGTTGATGGTGACCTTCCATCCGCATCCCCGACTGGTGGTGGAAGGCCCCTCCTCTTCGCTTCGCTTGCTGACCACCCTCGAAGAAAAAGACGTCTTGACGGCGCAAATGCCCGTTCAGGAAGGCGTGGTCTTTCCATTTACGGAAGAACTGGCGGCCATGCCGCCGCAGGCGTTTGCCGAAGAATTGATCCACCGGCTGCGTCCGCAGTTGATTCTGGTCGGATACGATCACCGTTTTGGACGGGGGCGCCGCGGCACGGTCGAGACGTGGCAGCGAGTGGGCCGCGCCTATGGCGTGGAAGTGTGGCAGGCGCCGCCGGTCGAAGAAGACGACATGCCCATCAGCTCTTCCCGCATCCGAAAGCTGTTGCTGGATGCGCAGGTCGAACAGGCCAATCATCTCCTCGGATACCCTTATTTGATAATGGGTCGGGTGATCCGCGGCAAAGGATGGGGGCGCACCATCGGCTACCCCACGGTGAATATCCAACCGCTGGACTCCCGCAAACTCATCCCCGCCGCCGGCGTCTATTCGGCCTGGGTGGGAGGCGCCGAAGCAGGCAAACGCCTGCCCGCCATGCTATACATCGGCCCGTTGCCCCCCTTTAATCAAGGCAAGCCGACCATCGAGGCGCATATCTTCGATTATGAAGGTGACCTCTACGATGCGGTGCTTCGCGTGCAGCTGATACGATATTTCCGCCGGCCCGTCGCTGTGACGGACCCGCAGGCGTTACAAGCGCTGCTGGCCGAGGATGAGAAAACCGTCCGGGCGTCTTTTGGAATATCATCAGGCGGATTTACCGGACCTGACACAGGAAACAGGCCGCCTCAGTCTTCTTCATAGTAAACGCCGGTTTTCTTCTTTGCGAAAGCAGACTGCGAGAAAGAAAAATTGATCCCGACGTTGAACATCTGCACTTGCAGCCCTGCATACGGCGTCTGCCCGTTGTCATCTTGATATTGGGTGTTGTAAAGATTGCCTAAAAAATACTCGCCGAACACCCGAACACCCCGTGCCATACCGATTTCGGCATAGAGGCTGTGTTGGAAAGGGGGCACCCGCTCCGAGAACCATTCCGATTGCTCAACCTGCTTGTTTTTTCGCAATCGGTCAGGAAAGCGTTTTTCCTTATAATGCAAGGTATAATTGAACGCATAGCCCACACCGATCATCACCTTATCGGCGATGACAATGGGCAGGGAAATACGGGGGCCTGCACTGATGATCCGATGTTTGAGGCGGTCGGCGCCCCGGTCGTAGATGACGCCCTGATTGCGGACCACCAGCCCCGCGGTGAGGCTGACCGAAAGCACAGACGGGAGCCGCCACAAGGAAAAGCTTTTCTCAATCGGAAACAGCCATGAATAGCGGGGGACGGTGTGGAGCGCGGTGTCGTTTAACGTGACCCGGGCCAGCTGCAGGGGCTGCCCTTGGAGGCCGGAGACGGCAAGCATCATCGCGGCAAAACATATGGCGGATAAGCGGCGTGTCATTGTCATGATGGGTTATCGTTTGAGCAAATATAGATGATGAAAAACCGACCGTATAGCTTTGCCCTCCCTGAAAGCATGACCTTATGGCGGAAGTGATTTCGCATTTACCCCGTTTCTCCCTGAAAAATATTGATGCCGATACGGCGGTGCAGCTATATCGGCGGATGCTGCTGCCCCGCCTTATCGAAGAGAAGATGATCTCGCGTTTGCGTCAGGGAAAGCTTTCCAAGTGGTTTTCCGGCATTGGCCAGGAAGCCGTGGCGGTGGGGGCCGCGTCGGCGCTGGCGCCTGATGAGTATATCCTTCCGATGCACCGCAATCTGGGGGTGTTTACCACCCGGGGCGTGCCGCTGGCGCGCATCTTTCAGCAAATCATGGGCAAGCCGGGCGGCTTCACCAAAGGCCGCGATCGGTCCTTTCATTTCGGCACCAAGGAATATCACATCGTCGGGATGATCTCCCATCTGGGGCCGCAGCTGAGTGTGGGGTCCGGCATCGCACTGGCGTATCAATTACAGCGGGCGGGAAAAGTAGCGCTGGCGTTCACCGGCGAAGGCGGCACCAGCGAAGGCGAATTTCACGAAGCCCTGAACACGGCTGCGGTGTGGCGGTTGCCCATTATTTTTCTCATTGAGAACAACGGCTACGGCCTGTCCACGCCCACAGAGGAGCAGTTTGTGAATCCGCGCCTCGTCGAACGGGCCCGAGGCTACGGCATGGAAGGCGTTCGTATAGACGGCAATAACGTGCTGGAAGTCTATCAGACCATCAAGGACCTGGCCGAAGACCTCCGGAAAACGCCGCGGCCGGTGTTGGTGGAGGCGGTGACCTTCCGCATGCGCGGCCACGAAGAAGCGTCGGGGACCAAATACGTCCCCGCCGAATTGATGGAACAGTGGCAACGGCGTGACCCGCTGCTGACCTATGAAGCCTTTCTCTTCGAGCAGGGGCTCATCACGGAGGCGCAAGTCGAAGCATGGAGAAAAGAACTGGCCCGAGAAATTCAGCAAGCCCTTCATGAGGCGGTGGCCGCCCCGCCCGTCGAGCCCGACGTGAACACCGAGCTGCGGGACGTCTATCCCGCCCATCAGCCCGCCCGACGACAGCCCGCCTTTGATATTGCCGACGTGGAGCCGCCCTTGTGGGCGCCGCAGTCGCCCGAAATGGAAGAGATGCGCTTCATCGACGCCATCCACAACGGGCTGGAACAGGCGATGGAAAAATGGGACGACCTGGTGCTGATGGGGCAGGATATCGCCGACTACGGCGGCGTATTTAAGGCCACCGACCACCTTGTCGAACGCTTCGGCAAAGCACGCGTGCGCAACACGCCGCTGTGCGAGTCCGCCATCGTCGGCATCGCCCACGGGCTGGGCATTGAAGGCTTTCGGTCTATGGTCGAGATGCAGTTTGCCGACTTTGTATCCAACGCCATGACCCAGATTGTCAATAATCTGGCCAAGAGCCATTATCGCTGGGGACACGCCTCCAACGTGGTGATTCGGATGCCCACCGGCGCCGGCACGGCGGCCGGGCCGTTTCACTCGCAATCGCTGGAAGGCTGGTTTATGCACACGCCCGGCCTGGTGGTCCTGTATCCCGCCACGCCCTACGATGCCAAAGGACTACTGCTCTCGGCCTTTGAGTATCCCGGCCCGGTGATGTTTTTTGAACATAAGTTTCTTTACCGTTCACTGAAAGGCCGTGTGTGGAAGGATTACTATACACTGCCCATCGGAAAAGCCCGCACGGTGCGGCAGGGCACCGACCTTTCCATCATCACCTACGGATGGGGCGTGCATCAGGCCATAGCCTTACAGAAGAAAATGGGAGACGCCGCATCCCTCGATATTGTGGACTTGCGTTCCCTCCTGCCGTGGGATCAAGAAGCCGTGGCCGACAGTGTCCGCCGCACCGGAAAAGTGATCCTCTTATATGAAGCGACTTTCACCATGGGGCCCGGTGCCGAGATCGCGGCGTTTATCGCCGACGAGCTCTTCGAATATCTAGACGGGCCCGTCAAGCGGGTGGCCTCGCTGGACACGCCTGTTCCTTTTGCCGGGCCGCTGGAAGCACAATTCCTGCCCTGGGGCCGACTGGAACCGGCGGTGAAGGAACTGCTGGAATACTAACATGCACCGCCTGGCGCCCTTCCTGGCGGTTATCGTACTGCTGGAAGTGATAGTCGGATTCGGCGTGTGGCGTTGTTGCCGACGACGGCCGCTCTGGAAATGGTATCTGGGCGTTCATCTGCCGTGGTGGAGTGGACTGGCGGCGGTGGTGGTGATTCCATGGACCCAATGGCCGGCGCCGCTCAATTATGCGTGGCTGGGGCTGGGCTGGCTGTTGTTACTGACAAAGCTGCTGCTGGGCGTAGTGGCCCTCATCGGTTGGGGCTGGCAGCTATCCAGCCGACGTTCTAACTCGGACAGACCGCCGGACCTTGCCCGGCGTCGTTTTCTGGCTCGGAGTGCTGACGTGGCGCTGGCGCTGCCGTTGACCACCGGCGCCGGCGCCGCTTTAATCACCCCGCACATGCTCAAAGTCCGAAAGCACACCTTTAATTTTTCATCCCTGCCGGCGGCGTTTGACGGGTTGCGGATGGTGCAAATCTCCGACCTGCATCTGGGGACCTTCTCGTCAGAGGCACCCGTCCGTCGATTGGTGGCGGCCGTCCAGGCACAACAGCCCGATGT
>JALVCQ010000033.1 GCA_027009805.1 Bacteroidota bacterium | reverse complement strand
CGACCTAAGATATCTAAAAAATGAATATCTGCAATGAAAACAAATGAATCCTACGCGTCCTTAGAGAAACAGCTTGCCAGTAAATCATTAGATAAAATCAACCTTACACGAAGCTATCCTCTGACTAAACTGGGACCGTTGCCAGAAGAGTGGAAAATAGCTCGAGGTGCAGATCTATTTCAAAGGAGCACATTGCGTGTAAAAGACTTAGAAGACTCGTTTAAAGGTATAATCCTTTCCATTACTCGCTATGCCGGGCTAATTCCGCAGACACGGAAATTCAGCAAAAAGGTTGCAGGTAGCAACATAAGCAACTATAAAATAGTAACTCAAGGACAACTTGTATATGGATTTCCTATTAACGAAGGTGTCATCGCAATTTCCTCCTACTCTATCGGAGCAGTAAGTCCTGCTTACCAGGTTTGGAATGTAATTCGCGAGGATGTAGACCTGGAATTCCTCAATTGGCTGGTGAAACATCCTATCATGATTGCTCAGTATCTGCGATATGCCACAAATGTTGTTCATCGGCGAAAAAATTTGAAGCCTCAAGACTTCAGGCAAGTTCTATTCCCCCTCCCACCCCTGCCCGAACAGCGCGCCATCGCCCACGTATTGCGCACAGTGCAGCAGAGCAAGGAGGCCACCGAGCGCGTCATCGCCGCCCTGCGCGACCTCAAGAAGAGCCTCATGCGCCACCTCTTCACCTATGGCCCCGTGGACGCGGCGGACCAGGTGGCGTTGCAGGATACCCCCATCGGCCCCATCCCCGCCCACTGGCGTGTGGTGAGGTTGGGGGAAGTAACCCAACTGGTACGTGGTATATCTTGGAGCAAGAAGGAACAGTCACCTGATGGAATTCCCGTTGTTGCCATTCCGAATATCCGTGAGGGACGAGCCTCCTTTGATATCCGATACAGAGTGGCCAAGAAAATATCTGAAGCCAAACAACTCTATGAAGGCGACATTTTGTTAGTAGGCTCAAGTGGTAGCCCTCATAACGTGGGACGGACGGCTATTGTACAAGGACTACCATTTCAACAGGCAACATTTGCTTCTTTCTTGGTCAAAGTCATTCCATCGGATGAAACCGAGCGCGACTACATCTACCACTTGTTGGGCAGTCAGGTGGTGGATTTCGTCCGGTGTAGCAAGCGTGCCGCGGATGGAAAGTACAACCTGCAAGTTAGGGCTTTGAAAGAGCATCTTATCCCCCTCCCACCCCTCCCCGAGCAGCGCCAGATCGCCCGCATCCTGCAAGCAGTGGACCGCAAAATCGAGGCCGAGGAGGCGCGCAAAGAGGCGCTGGAGAGTCTGTTTAAGACATTGCTCCATCAGTTGATGACGGCGAAGGTGCGTTTGCCCGCCGATTTCATCGCCCGCTTCGAGGTCGCGCCGTAGGGCCCTATCTTTACGCTTCAATTCTCGGTGATTGATGAGCCACCTTGCCAGCGAGCGCCGCACCGTTCAGGAGCCTTTTCTTCAATATGCCCAGGAAGTGGGCTGGACCTATCTTTCGCCGTCGGAGGCGCTTCGGTTGCGGGGCAGCGAAGCACACCCCTTCCTGCGCGCCGTCTTGCTCGAGCAGCTCCATCGGCTCAATCCCGGGGTGATCACCTCGGTGACCGAAGCGGAAGACATCGCCGATCGGCTGGTGCGCCTCCGCCCCACCATTGAAGGCAACCTCGAAGCGTGGGAATATCTTCGGGGCCTCAAGACGATGTTCGTCACCGCCGAACAGCGGGAGAAAAACATCCGCCTGCTGGACGCCGACCACCCCCACCACAACACCTTTCACGTCACGGAAGAATACGCTTTCAGCGAGGGGCGCTTCCGCATCCGTCCCGACATCGTGCTGTTCATCAACGGCATTCCGGTGCTGGTGGTCGAGGCCAAAGCCGCCACGCGATGGGAAGGGCTGGCGTCGGCGCTGGACCAGATCCGCCGCTATCATCGGGAAGGCGCCGGCCTGATGGTCCACGCTCAGGTATATGGCCTGACCCAGACACCGCACCTGTTTTATGGCCCCACGTGGCACGTGCACGCCCCCCTCAACTGGCGTCACGAGCAGGCAGGCGACTTTGAGACGCTGGTGAAAGCCTTCGTGATGCCCGAGCGTATGGTGCGCCTGCTGCACGACTATATCCTCTTTGTGCGCCGAGACGGCGAGCTGAGCAAGGCGGTGCTGCGCCCGCATCAGATGCGAGCCACGCAGAAAGTGCTGGGCCGAGCAGCCCACCCCGACAAACGTCGCGGTCTCGTATGGCACACGCAGGGATCGGGCAAAACCTTCACCATGATCACCGTGGCCAAAAAACTCCTCGAAGAACCCCGCTTTCAAAACCCTACGGTGCTCATGGTGGTGGACCGAAACGAGCTCGAACAACAGCTCTTTCAAACCCTCGAAGCCGTCAGCTTCGGCCGCATGCACCGGGCCACCTCTAAACGCGACTTGCGCCGACTGCTGCGGGACGACACCCGGGGCTTAATCGTCACCATGATCCACAAATTCGACCGCGCCGATGCCAACCTCAATACGCGGAAAAACATCTTCGTCCTCATCGACGAAGCCCATCGCACCACCGGCGGCGACCTCGGCAACTACCTCATGGGCGCCTTACCCAATGCCACCTTCGTAGGGTTCACCGGCACGCCCATCGACAAGACCGCCCACGGAAAGGGCACCTTCAAAGTCTTCGGCGGCGACGACCCCAAAGGCTACCTCGACAAATACGCTATCAAAGACTCCATAGCCGACGGCACCACCGTCCCCCTCTATTACCAGATGGCACCCAACCACCTTATCGTGGACCGAGAAACCATGGAAAAAGAGTTCTGGGCGGCAGCCGAACTGGAAGGCGTGGCCGAAATCGAAGAAATCAACCGGGTGCTGGACCGGGCGGTCACCCTCCGAAACATGCTCAAAAACCGAGACCGCATCGACAAAGTGGCCCACTTCGTAGCCCATCACTTTCAGACCTTCGTCGAACCCATGGGCTACAAAGCCTTCCTCGTGGCCGTGGACCGAGAAGCCTGCACCCGCTACAAAGAAGCCCTCGACCGCTATCTACCCGCCCACCGCAGCGCCGTGGTCATCAGCCACGGACACAACGACCCGCCACACCTCCAACGATATCACCTCACCCACACTCAGGAAACCGAAATCCGCAAGCGCTTCAGAAAACCCGATGAAGAACCCAGCATCCTCATTGTCACAGAAAAACTGCTCACCGGCTACGATGCCCCCATCCTTTACGCCATGTATCTGGACAAACCCATGCGGGACCACGTGCTGCTGCAAGCCATCGCCCGCGTCAACCGCCCCTATCACGACGACGAAGGCCGCAAGAAAAAAAGCGGGCTCATCGTGGACTTCGTGGGCATCTTCGATAACCTCAAACGGGCGCTTGCGTTTGACTCCTCCGACATCGAGGGCGTCATTGAAGACCTCGACGTGCTCAAAGAACACTTCCAGCAACTGATGGAAAAAGGGCGGCGAGAAGTGCTGCCCATCATCCACCACAAAACGGGCGATAAAGCCGTGGAAGCCCTGCTGAACCATTTCTTGGAAAAAGAAACCCGAGAGGAATTTTATGCCTATGTGCGGGAACTGGAAGAAGTGTATGAAATACTCTCTCCCGATGCCTTTCTCCGCCCTTTCCTGCCCGACTATCGCCAGATCATCGACATTTACCGCATTCTCCGCACCCATTACGAGCCCCAGGTGCCGGTGGACCGGTCGTTTCTGCGGAAAACAGCCGACATTGTTCAAGAACACACCTCGATCGAGGGCGTGCAAATCTGTGAGGACGCACACCCGCTCACGCCGCGGGCCCTGCAGGCCCTGGCCAAAGAAGACAAGCCCAGCACGGTCAAGGTCTTTAACCTGCTGCGCGAGTTGCACCGCCTCATAGCCGACAGAGCCGCCCAGGAACCTTTCCTGATCCCCATCGGAGAACGGGCCGAAGCCATCCGCCAGGCCTTTGAAGAACGTCAGCTTAGCAGCCAACAGGCCCTTGAAGAACTGGAAAAAGTCATCGAAAACCTTGGCGATGCCGAAAAAGAACGCCACCACACCGATTTATCCGTCGAAGCCTTTGCCGTCTATTGGTGGCTGCAAGTGCGAAAAGGAATGGAAAAGGAAAAAGCAGCCCAACTGGCTCGGGATCTGGAAGAAAAATTCCACCAACATCCGCATTGGGTCAAAAGCAAACGCCAGGAAGGAGAACTGCGTAAAGCCCTCTACAAATCGCTCATAAACGCCGACATCAAAGAGGTTGTCATCTGGGCCGACGAAATGCTCACCCTCCTAAGACGAAGTCGTGAGTCGTAGGCTACTGGTAGCGGAAGCCCACTACTGGGCCCGCCGGATCGGCGTAGAAAACCGACTGCGCCAGATCCACGTGCGCCCGATGAGGCGCAAATGGGCCAGCATCTCCACCCGCGGGCGGCTTACCCTCAACGCCGACCTGCTCACCGAAACAGCAGAATTCCGACGACAGGTCATTGTCCATGAACTGGTTCATCTCAAACTGGGCCATGGCAAGCATAACAAACTGTTTCGGGCACTCACAAAAGCCTATCTGTCCCGCCATCGTCCCCACAGGGCCGAGTAATTAGGGAACTTCCCCCCTCTTTTCTACTTCTCTGAGGTAGTCCCCAGCCGCCCGCATATCGCCTGCACCATCGGGCGGGCGTGGTGGCGGGTGTTTTCGATGAAAAACTCGCTGGTGTGAAGGCCGCCCAGCAAGGCCCCCGCCAGATAGAGGCCCGGGACATTGGACTCGAAGGTGTCGGGGTCATAGACGGGCTTGCGGTGCGGCCCCGCCCACTGAACGCCCAGCCGCCGGAACCACCCGTAATCGGGCCGATAGCCGATGAGGGCCAGCACGTGGTCGGCGGCAAGGCGCTGAACGCCGTCCGGCGTCTGGATGATGACCGCCGCGGGCGTGATTTCCCGCACGACCGACTGGAAGAAGGCCTTGATGCGGCCTTCGGCGATGCGGTTCTTGATGTCGGGCAACAGCCAGTATTTCACGCTTTTGTGGAAGTCGTTGTCTCGGACGACCATGGTCACGTGGG
>JALVCQ010000032.1 GCA_027009805.1 Bacteroidota bacterium | reverse complement strand
GTCGGCGTCGATTCCGGCGGCGGTGATGGCGATGGGGGTGTTTCGGCTGTTGCGGCGGGGCACGTTGCTGGAAGCCAATGCCGTTCAGACGGCCGCCTCGGCGGGTGAATCGCTGGTGGCGGGTGCCATCTTCACCTTGCCCGCACTGGTGATGATGGGTTTCTGGCAATCCTTTAATTATTGGGAAAGCACCCTGATCCTGCTGGTGGGCGGGCTGCTGGGCGTGCTGTTCACCATCCCGCTGCGCAAGGCCCTCATCGTCTTTCAGAAGCTGCAATTCCCCGAGGGGGTGGCCACGGCCGAAGTGCTCCGCAGCGGGGCGGAAGGGGGGCGGCGCGTGGCTTATCTGGTGCAGGCGGCGCTCATCGGGGCCGCCTTTAAGTTGCTGGGCGGTGGGATGCACCTCTGGGACGAGGTGGTCGAGCGGGCCGCACACATCAAAGGCAAATGGCTGGCTTATGCGGGGATGAACATCTCGCCGGCCTTGCTGGCTGTGGGTTATATCGTGGGCATCAACATCGCCGTGCTCATCTTCATCGGCGGGCTGATCAGCTGGTGGGTGGCGATGCCGCTTTATGCGTCCTGGGCGGGGGCGGCGATTGCGGATCCGGTGGGCGATGCTTATGCCATCTGGAGCAGCCAGATCCGCTATCTGGGCGTGGGGGCGATGGTGGTGGGCGGCCTATGGGCCATCATCCAGCTGGTGCCGGCGTTGCGGTTTGCATTGCGCAGCAGCCTGGACTCCTACCGGGAAAAGGCCGAGCAAGAACGGACGGAAAAAGACCTCCCCTTTCCGCTGATCTGGGGCGGGATTGCCCTGATGACGGTGCCTATCTTCCTGATTTACCATTATCACATCGGTGCGATGGGGATTGCCCTGTTCCTGACGGCGTTTGCAGTGGGGGCGGGCTTTTTATTCTCGACGGTGGCGGGATATATGGCGGGGCTGGTGGGCAGCTCGAACAATCCGATTTCGGGTGTGACCATTGCTACGATCTTGATTGTGTCGCTGCTGTTGCTGGCCTTTTTGGGGACGGGTTCGGCGAAGGGACCCGCGCTGGCCATCCTGGTGGGGGCGGTGGTCTGTTCGGCGGCGGCCATTGCGGGGGACAATATGCAGGATTTGAAGACGGGTTATGTGGTGGGGGCCACGCCCTGGAAGCAGCAGGTGATGCAGTTGTCGGGCGTGGCGGCGGCGGCCTTTTTCATTGCGCCCATTCTGGATTTGCTGAATACGTCGTATGGCTTTGGCCCGCGGACGGCGGCGCATCCGTCGGCCCTGCCGGCGCCGCAGGCCACGCTGATGCAGAGCGTGGCCGAAGGGGTCTTCGGGCAGCACCTGCCGTGGGTGATGATCGCGGCGGGCATGGTGCTGGGGGCGGTGGTGATTGCCGCCGATGTGTGGCTGAAACGGCGGGGCAGCGCTTTCCGTCTGCCCGTGCTGGCGGTGGCGGTGGGGCTTTACCTGCCGCTGGAATTGGACGGAGCCATCTTCATCGGAGGACTGGTGAACTGGTGGGTGAAACGCCGAAGCGGACAGGTGGGGCAGAGCGGCATCCTGGCCGCATCGGGGCTGATTACCGGCGAAGCGTTGATGGGCATTCTGCTGGCCGTGCCGATTGTGATGACGGGCGATCCGCACGTGCTGGCCGTGTCGCGGCATCTTCCGTCGTGGGGGGCGTTGCTGCTGTTCATCCTGATTGTGGCGTGGCTCTACCGCACGGCGGCCCGGCGGGTAGCAGATGGGTAAGGAACGCCTCAAATATGGTAGGAGCGCAGCGGTGCTGCGCCCCTACCCGTTCATTGGCGATAATGTCAACGGGGATGCCCGGCGGGCATGGTTTCGTAGGGGTACGGCATGCTGCGCCCCTACGGCCCCCGCTGGCTGAGCGTAGTCGAAGCCACGCGGGTGGCGTAGGGTGTGGGGTGGGATGGTGGGCGGGCCGAGCGAACAGCGAGCCCGCAGGGGCCCGACCCGAAGGCCCGTCAGGGCCGAAGGGGCACGCCCAAAAAATGAATATGGACGCCTGCACGGAACCGCTAACTTTGCCCGCTGTAATTGGCATTTTCCTATGAAACCTTCGTTACCGGGCGGCTTTCGGGACCTCACGCCGCGGGACATCGCCCGGCGGGAGGCGGTTCTCGGCGTGATCCGAAAATGGTTCGACCGCTACAACTTTTTGCCCATCGAGACGCCTGCGGTGGAATATGCGGCGCTGCTGGAAGGGAAATACGGGCAGGAAGGCGAGAAGCTGCTCTTTCGCATCTTGCGGAATGCCCGCGAGCTGGAACGGGCGCTGGGGCGGCTTTCCGAGGCGGCGTCGTTGCAGGAAAAGGTGCGGCTGCTCTCCGATCAGGCGCTGCGGTATGACCTGACGGTGCCCCTGGCCCGCTATGTGGCGATGCATAAGGGGGATATTCGGTTTCCGTTTAAGCGCTATCAAATTCAGCCTGTGTGGCGGGGCGAGAAGCCGCAAAAGGGGCGCTATCGGGAATTTCTCCAGTGCGACGCCGACACGGTGGGGCAGCCCATCGGGACGGCGGATGCCGAAATCCTGATGCTGGCGGTGCGGGTTTTTTCCGAGCTGGACGTCCCGTTTACGCTGCACGTGAATGACCGACGGCTGCTCTATCACGTGGCCGAGCGGCTGGGCGTGCCTCCGCAGCAGCGGCTGGGCTTTATCATCACGCTGGATAAGCTGGACAAGGCAGGGCCGCAGGGCGTGCTCAAGATGCTGGAAGCCGACGGGATGGCGGCGGGGCCCTTGCAGGCGGTGGCGCGGCTGTTGCAGACGCTGGACGCTACCACCGACACGGCGGAACGGCTCGACTATATGGCGCAGCACTGGGCGGCGGATGCGGTGCTGGGCGACCTGCGGGGCATCCTCGCCCTCATTCCCGAAGCCTTTCGGGCGGCGGTGCGGTTTCATCCGTTTCTGGCGCGGGGGCTGGACTACTACACGGCCACCATCTTCGAGGTCACAGCGGAAGGCGCGTCCATCGGCAGCATCGCCGGGGGCGGGCGCTACGACGAGCTGGGCGCCCTCTTCGGCGTGAAAGACACCCCGGCGGTGGGCATCTCGTTCGGCATCAACCGCATCATCGATGTGCTCGAGCATCTGGGGCGACTGTCTGAAGCGCACCCTTATCAGCCGCGCCTGTTGGTGACGCTGACGGACGCCGCCCTATCGGCGCCGTTGTTTGCGCTGGTCGAGCAGTTGCGGGGGCGGGGTGTGAAGGCCGAGCTGTTTTCGCGGCCTGTGTCGCTGAAAAAGCAACTGCGGCACGCCCAGCAAAGCGCCGTCCCGTATGTGTTGATTGTCTTTCCCGATGAATATGCGCAGGGGCGGGTCACGTTAAAGCGGCTGGCGGACGGCGCCCAACAGACGCTGACGGTGGATGCGCTGCTTCGGGATGCCGAAAGTTTGCTGGCATGACGGGAAAGGTGCCGACCATCGGGCGGGGCGCGCTGTCGTGGGACGACGTGCGTCGGCTGATGCAGGCGGGGCCCGCTCTCCGCCTCTCGGAAGAAGGGCGCCGCGCCCTGGCGGCGGGACAGCGCTTCCTGCAACAAAAACTGCGGGAAGGACAGCCGATATACGGGATTAACACAGGCTTCGGGAAGCTGTGCAACGTTCGGGTGGATGACGAACAACTGACGGCGTTGCAGCACAACCTGCTGCGTTCGCACGCCGTGGGAGCGGGGGCGGCCACCGACCCGGGCGTAGTGCGCCTGATGCTGGCGCTGAAAGCACACGGGCTGACCCATCCCTATTCGGGCGTGCGGCCCGAGGTGGTGGAACGGTTGCTGTGGTTTTACAATGAAAACATCCTGCCGATGGTGCCCGAGGTGGGGTCGCTGGGTGCTTCGGGCGATCTGGCGCCGCTGGCGCATCTGGCGTTGCCGCTGATCGGCGAGGGGATGGTGCTGGACGGCGGTCGGCGTGAGCGGGCGGCGGACGTGCTGGCCCGTCGCGGGCTCGAACCGTTGACGCTGGCGCCGAAGGAAGGGCTGGCGCTGATTAACGGCACGCAGTTTATGACGGCGCACGGGGCCCGGGCGCTGGCCGCAGTGGAAAGGCTCTTCGGGCGGTTTCTGCGGGTGGCGGCGTGGGAATTAGAAGCCTACGACGGCCTGCCCTCGCCCTTTACGCCGGCGCTGAACCGCTTGCGGAAGGGGGCCCATCAGCAGGCCGTGGCTGAACGCTTTTATGCGTGGGTGCAGCAGAGCCCGCTCGTGATGAGCGAGCCGAAAGCCCACGTGCAGGATCCGTATTCGTTCCGCTGCATTCCGCAGGTCTATGGTGCGGTGCGGGAAACGATAGCCCACTTTAAGGCGGTGTTGATGGATGAAATCAACAGCGTCACCGACAATCCGCATCTGTTGCCCGAAGCGGGGCGGATTTTGTCGGGCGGCAACTTTCACGGGCAACGGCTGGCGATGGCCGCCGATTTTCTGGCGCAGGGGTTGTATCAGCTTTCCGCCATGGCCGAGCGGCGGATGTATCAGCTCATCGGCGGCGAGCGGGGCCTGCCTCCGTTCCTCACCGAGGCGCCGGGCCTGCATTCGGGGATGATGATTGTGCAATACACCACGGCGGCGCTGGTAAACCGCCTGCGGCAGTTGTCGTTTCCGGTGAGCAATCATTCGTTGCCGACGTCGCTGGGACAGGAAGACCACGTAAGTATGGGCGGGAATGCGGTGGTGCGGCTGCATCGGATGACGGCGCATCTCGAAGAACAGCTGGCGTTGCAGGTACTGGTGGTGGTGCAGGCCTTGCGGTTTCGGCCCGTCGAACGGTTGAGTGCTGCCGCCCGTCGGTTGCTGACCGAGCTGGCGGATGTGGTGCCGCCGCCGTCGGAAGATGCGCCGTTTGGTGAGGTGGCCCGACGCATCCGCTCGTGGATGGCGGATGATCCGAAGGTGTTCAGGATGTAGTGCCGAGCCTGCCGAGCAGGCTGGCGAGTTCCTCTGGCGGGATCAGGACGTCGGGATCGATTTTTCCGGGGCGTTCGATGAGGGTAAAGCCGACGGCTGCTTGGCGGTTTTTCTTGTCGTGCCGCATCCACGGCAGCAGGTCGGACAGGGCGATGGCGGCG
>JALVCQ010000031.1 GCA_027009805.1 Bacteroidota bacterium | reverse complement strand
GGGGCACGCCCAAAAAATTCATCATAAAAACGCCCGAGACGTTCGTTATGGCAAGCGTAAGTTTGCCGCTCCCTAAAACAGAAGCGACACAGGATGGAACCATTTACTCGGGATGCCACATTGGTCAAGCACCTGCCGGCGCACGTGGGGCAAACGGTGGAATTGCAGGGGTGGGTGGCCAATCGACGGGACTCGAAGCTGCGGACGTTTATCGTGCTTCGGGACGGAACGGGGTTTGTGCAGTGTGTGGTGGAGCGGGACCGGGTGGGCGAAGCGGCGTTTGCGTTGAGCCGTAAGCTGGGGCTGGAGAGTTCGATTTACGTGCGGGGAAAGGTGGTCAGCGATGCGCGGCAGATGGGCGGCGTGGAGGTGCATGTGGAGACGCTGAAGGCGTATCAGGTGGTGCAGGATTATCCGATTGCGAAGAAGGCGCACGGGGTGGAGTTTTTGATGGATCGGCGGCATTTGTGGCTTCGGTCTCGGCGGCAGTGGGCGATTATGCAAATTCGGAATCGGGCGATTCAGGCCATTCATCGGTATTTTCAGCGGCACGACTTCGTGCAGGCCGATGCACCGATTCTGACGGGAAACGCTTGTGAGGGGACGACGACGCTGTTCCCGACGCCCTTTTACGATCAGACAGCCTACCTGACGCAGTCGGGACAGCTTTACGGGGAGGCGATGGCGATGGCTTTCGGGCGGATTTACACCTTCGGGCCCACCTTTCGGGCCGAAAAGTCGAAGACGCGCCGCCACCTGAGCGAGTTCTGGATGATCGAGCCGGAGATGGCCTTTTTCGACCTCGATATGCTGATGGATTTCATCGAGGATTTCGTGCGGACGGTGACGCTGGAAGTGGTGGAACAGAGCAGGATGGAGATGGAAATTCTGGGGCGAGACCCCGCGCCGCTGCGGAAGGTGGCTGAGCCCTTCGAACGGCTGGAATATGAGCGGGCGGTGCGGGTGCTCAACGGCACCGAGCGCGTCAACGGCATGTCGGCGGTGGAGATGTGGCGGCAGGAACTGGACCACACCCGCGCCGAGATTCAATCCGTGCAGGGCCGCATCGCCGAGTTGGAGGGCTTGCTCAAGCAGCCGATGAAAGAGAAAAAACGCAACTACTATCAGGCCGAGCTCAATCAGGCGAAAGCCCGCCTGCACACGCTGGAAGAGCGGCGGAAGAACATCCCGCTGTGGATCGAGTCGGCGGAGAATTTCCGGTTCGGCAACGACTTCGGCGGGGCCGACGAGACGGTGCTTACGCTGCTGTTCGACCGGCCGGTGATGGTCTATAACTGGCCGCGGGCCATCAAGGCTTTTTATATGAAGGGCGTGCCCGGGCGGCCCGATCTGGTGAAGGGCGTGGACTTGCTGGCACCGGAGGGTTACGGCGAGATCGTGGGCGGCAGCGAGCGGGAGACCGACGAGCAGGTGCTGCGGCAACGGATCCGGGAAGAGAATCTGCCGGAAGAAGCTTTCGAGTGGTATCTGGACCTGCGCCGGTTCGGGACGGTGCCGCATGCGGGCTTCGGGCTGGGATTCGAACGTTACGTGTCGTGGCTGGCCAAATTGCCGCATGTGCGGGAAGCCATTCCCTTCCCGCGGATGTATGGGCGGCTGTTTCCCTAAACTTACTCAATTTTGCACCTCAAAAAATCCAACCTATGAAACGGACTGCCCTGCTCATCGGCCTTTGCCTGGGCCTCCTTCGGATGCCGCTGGCGGCGCAATCGCCGGACACATCCATTTTGTTTACCGTGGGTAATTGGCCGATCCCGACCGCCGAATTTCGCTACATATACCGAAAGAACAACGTTCAGGACACCAACTACAACAGCCGAGAAAGCATCCTGAACTACCTGGACCTTTACAAGAAGTTTAAGCTGAAAGTGAAAGCGGCGAAGGATGCGGGCTATGATACGGCCAAGAACTTCCGTCAGGAAATGGCCACCTACGAGGCGCAACTGTTGCAACCTTACTTCTTCGACGACTCGGCGGTGGAACAGATGATGCGGGAGGCTTACGACCACCTGCAATGGGAGCTGCGGGCGTCGCACATTCTGATTTCGGTGCCGCCGACGGCTTCGCCGAAAGACACGCAGGCCGCCTATCAAAAGATGATGCGCATCCGCAAGGAAATTCTGGCGGGGCTGCCGTTTGACAGCGCGGCGGTGCGCTACTCGGAAGATCCTTCCACGCCCTTCAATAAGGGCGATCTGGGCTGGTTCACGGCATTTCAGATGGTTTATCCGTTCGAGGCGGCGACTTACCGGTTGAAGGTGGGCGAGGTGTCGATGCCGGTTCGGACGCAGTTTGGATATCATCTGATAAAAGTGACGGACAAGCGGCCCTATCGGGGCGACATGGAGGTGGCACACATCCTGCTGCGGGTGCGGCCGGAAGACGACTCGGCCGTGGTGGCCCGCAAGCGCCGGCAGGCCGATTCGCTGTATGCTCTGGCAATGAAGGGAAAAATCCCGTTTGAAGAGCTGGCGCGCCTTTCTTCGGAAGATCCGTCCTCGGCGCCGCGGGGCGGCCGCATGCCGCGCTTTAACTCTTTTTCCAACTTCCTGCCGGATGCGTTTAAGGACGCCGCCTTTGCCCTGAAAAAAGACGGCGACATATCGCCGCCCGTCCGAAGCCCCTATGGCTTTCACATCATCAAGCGGCTGCGGCACTACCCGCTGCCCGAATATGAAACCATCAGCCCCTTTCTTCGGCGGCGCATCGAACAAGAACCCGCCCGACGGGCTGTGGCCGAAGCGGCGGGACTGCGCAAGGTCAAGAAGCTCCTGGGCTTTCAGGTCCATCGGCGGGCCCGCCGGGTATTGGACAAAGCCCGATTCCTCGACACCACTATTTTAGAAACCACCCGCCCCTTGCACCACCCACGCCATCTGCAAAAGCCGCTGTTCTCACTGAGCACAACAGGACAAACCTATCGGGTCGCCGACTTCGTCGCATGGCTCCGAAACGAGCACATCAAACTCAAAGACGACTCGACACTGCCCTATCAGCTCAGTCAACAATATGACGCCTTTACGAAGGCGGTGTTGCGGGAGGCATTGAAACAATACCTCACCACGCAAGACCCGGACCATCGTTATCTGTTGCAGGAATATCGGGAAGGGATGCTGCTGTTCAACATCATGCAGGATTCGGTGTGGCAGCGGGCGCTGGAAGATTCGGCGGGACTGGTGGCCTTTTACGAACAACACAAAGACCGCTATCGCCATCAGGGCAAGTGGCAGGCCGTCATCTATCAATGCCATGACCCTGCGGTGTGTAATGACGTCGAAGAACAGCTCCGTAACGGAACGGCGGTGTCGCAGGATCAGATCATCCGTTACAATGAAAAAGGCGTTAAGATCACCTATACCAAAGGACCATTCGACAGCGTGGAGAATCCGGCGTTGGCCCGCGCCCTGACGATGATGAAGCCGGAGACGCCGTTGCCGTTTACAGCCCGCGTGGACCTCGACGGCACCGTCTATCTGGTCTTTGTCGAAAAGCGCATCCCGCCGGGTATCGAGCCGTTGATGAACGTGCGGGGACGGGTGATGGCCGATTATCAAGACGAACTGGAAAAAGAGTGGGTGGCGCGGCTTCAGCGGCGCTATCCGATTCGGGTGAATGAAGCAGCGCTGGATCGTCTGTTGCCTTAGCGGGCTGGGCTTGTGGGTGGGAACGGGCTGCCGTTGGCCGTCGTCTCCACCCGCCGACACGATGGCCTCGCCGGTGGTGGCCCAGGTGGGCGACGCCGTCCTCACGCAAGCCGACCTGAATCGCATGGTCCCACCGCCGGCCGACTCGGCCGCTTACGCCATATGGAAAAAGCAAGCCGTGGAGGCGTGGGTCAATCAGCAACTCCTCTACCTTACGGCGGCGCAACATCTTCCGCCCCATCGGCAAGACAGCTTGAGCCGCATTCTCGATGAGATTAAAGCGGACCTCTGGGGGCATGAATATTTGCGTTTGCGGGCGTTGCAAACGCCGGACACCGCCGTTTCTTCGGCCGACATCGAGCAATATTACCGGCAGCATCAGGCCCTGTTTCCCTCACCCGACACGCTGATCGGGCTTCGTTTTGCATCCTTTCATACCGCCGACCTTCCCGCCCGTCTCCGCAAACGCCTTGCCGGCTGGCTGCGCGACGAAACCTCGGGCAGTGACTCGCTCTTGAAATACTGTGCCCTCTACAACGGCGATTGCGCCGCCGGCCTTCGCTGGATGAATCACAGCCGGCTCCACTCCGCCTTTCCGGAACTCGGTCCCACACTATGGACCCGCCTGCTGCGCCGTCAAAAGACTGTCACCCGTCTGTCCACATCAAGCCGCACTTACTGGTTCTGGGTCGAGGACGTGCGCCGTCCCGGCGAGCCGATGCCGCTGCCCATGGCCGCCCCCACCATCCGGAAAATTCTTTATCAGGAAAAACTGACACAGCAAATCGAAAAAATCAAAGGCGAAATCCTCGAACGGGCACGCGCCCGACCGCCCGTGCCCATCCAGATTAATTTACCGGAATGAAATATCTATTGCTTTTGGCCGCCCTTGGGGCCGGCATGTGGCGGCCCTCCCTGGCCCAATCGAACGACCGTCCGATGGACGGCGTGGCCGCCGTGGTGGGCACGCACAGCATCCTGTTTTCGGACCTTGCCCGGGAGATGACCACCCTGCCCGTCACCGACTCGCTGGCGCTGGCCCAACAGCAGTGCCTGGTGGCGGACATGCTCGTCCAGCAAAAGTTGTTGCTGATTCAGGCCGAAGAAGACAGCATCACCATCGACCCCAAAACCCTCTCGTCCGAAATCAACCGCCGAATGGCTTACTTCATCCAGCAATTCGGCGGCGTGGAAGCCCTGGAGCAGTTTTACGGCAAGCCGCTGCCCGCCATCAAAGAAGAGATGCGGGACCCGCTGCGCGAGCTCATGAAAGTGGAACGCATCCGCGACAAGATCGTCAAGAACGTCTATGTGACGCCTTCGGAAGTAAAGGCTTTTTTCCGAAAAATTCCGCCCGACAGCCTGCCTTACTTTAACATGCAGGTCAAGGTGGCCCATCTGGTGCGGAAGCCCCGGCCGCTGCCGGAAGACCAGCAGCGGGCTTATGAAAAAGCAAAAGAAATCCGCCGGCGCATCCTGCAAGGCGAATCGTTCGAGAACCTCGCTATTCTGTATTCGGACGACATCGCCTCGGCCACCAAAGGCGGCGACCTTGGCTTCGTGCCCGCCTCGGACCTCGATCCGGCCTACGCCAACGTGGCCCGCGGCCTGCTGATCGACAGCATCTCGGACGTGGTCAAAACGCAGTTCGGCTATCACATCATCCGATTGAAAGGGCGCCGCGGCGACGCCCTGCACACCCAGCACATCCTCATCCGCCCGCGCATCACCGACGAGGCCGTCCAACATACCATCCACCAGCTCGACAGCCTCCGACAGGAAATCATGGCCGGACACATTTCCTTCGAAGAAGCCGCCCAAAAATATTCCGAAGACATTCACACCAAAAACAACGGCGGCCTGCTCTTCAACCCGCAAACCAGCAAGCCCTACTGGTTTATCGACGAGCTGGACTTGGGCACCTTCGCCGTCATCGACACCATGACGCCCGGGCAAATCAGCGCCCCCGTGCCCTATCGCCAGGGGGCCGACAGTCGGGCCTACCGGCTGGTCCATCTCATCGACAAAATCCCGCCGCATCGGGCCGACCTCCAAAAAGATTGGGAACACATCGCCGAGATGGCCCTTGAGCAAAAAAAACAAGCCGCCCTTCAACGATGGGTGGAAAATAAAGCCCGCATCACGCTTATCAAAATCATGCCGCCGTTACATTACTGTAAGAACTTAGATAAATATCAAACCCATGATCACCCGAACCGACCTTGAACAATCCGATCCCGCCGTCGGCCTGCAGAAAGTAGCCGAAGCCGCCGAGCAACTCCGGCGGGAAATCCATAAAGTCATCATCGGCCAGGACGAATGCGTCGAGGCCCTGTTGTGGGGCGTCTTCACGGGCGGCCACGTGTTGCTCATCGGCGTGCCGGGGCTGGCCAAGACGCTGATGGTGCACACGCTGGCCGAGGCCCTGGCGCTCGACTTTTCCCGCATTCAGTTTACACCCGACCTGATGCCCTCTGACATCACCGGCATCGAAATGCTGGATGCCCAGCGGAACATGCGTTTTGTAAAGGGCCCCATCTTTGCCAACATCATCCTGGCCGACGAAATCAACCGGACGCCGCCCAAAACGCAGGCCGCCCTGCTGGAAGCCATGCAGGAGAAAAAAGTCACGGTGGCGGGCACCGACCATCCGCTGCCGAAGCCCTTCTTCGTGTTGGCTACGCAAAACCCCATCGAACAGGAAGGGACCTATCCGCTGCCCGAAGCCCAGTTAGACCGCTTCATGTTTAACGTGGTGTTGGACTATCCCTCCCGGGAAGAGGAAATCGAGATTGTGGCCCGCACCACCACCGATCGGCAGCCCGTCCCGACGCCCGTCATCGACGGCCCGGCGATTGAATATATCCAGACGCTGATTCGTCGGATGCCGGTGCCGCCGCAGGTGATTGCCTATGCAGTGGAACTGGTGCGCCGCACCCGCCCCACCGGGGAAGACCTGCCCGCCGCGGTGCGGGAATATGTGGCGTGGGGCGCCGGTCCCCGGGCCTCGCAATATCTGATTCTGGGTGCCAAAGCCCATGCCGCCCTGGCCGGCAAGCTCTCGCCCGACAACGAAGACGTGCGGGCCGTGGCCTATCCGGTGTTGCGTCATCGCCTGATCCGTAACTACAAGGCCATTGCCGAGAATGTGAGCGCCGAGGCCGTCATCGAAGAACTGATGAAAGCCGTTCCCACCATCGCCGCTTCATGATTGTGGTCACGGGCGCCGCGGGCTTTATCGCCGGCCACCTGTTGAGGGCTCTCAACGAGGCGGGATATCGAGACCTGGTGCTGGTCGATAACTTCACCGTCCCGTGGAAATTAGACCGCGTCCGTCCCATTTACTATTCCGCCCTTGTTGATCGGCGGCGTTTTCTGCGGTGGCTGGCGGCGCATGGGAAAGACGTTCACTTTATTTTTCACCTCGGCGGGAAGCGGCGGGGCGATTGGGAAGAATTGTATCGGTGGAATACGCTCTTTTCCCGCACGCTCTGGCGCCAATGCGTGCGGTGGGGCATTCCGTTGGTTTACACCTCATCGGCCACCACGTATGGCCGGGCCGAACGAGGTGTCTCCGACGACCCGGCCCTGCTGGACCAACTCCGGCCGACTTCTCCTTACGGGCGCACCAAACACGCCTTCGACCGGTGGGCCGTCCGGCAACCGCGGGCACCCTATTTCTGGGCGGGCCTCAAGCTGATGCAGGTCTATGGCCCGGGCGAAGGGCCACCGGGCACGCCGGCTTCGATGGTGTATAAAGCCACACAGGAAATCTTGCAAACAGGAAAAGTCACGCTTTTTGAAGGCCCCACGCCCGATGTGCCGCCGGGTTCGATGGCGCGGGACTTTATCCATGTGAAAGACGTGGCGGCGGTCATGCTGCATTTTATGATGCGCCGGGGCGAGGCGCCTTCGGGCGTTTACAACGTGGGCACAGGACGGGGCACCTCCTTTAACGAGATGGCCCGCTATATATTCGAAGGGTTAGGCAAGCCCCCGCACATTACTTATCGGCCCATTCCCCCGAATCTGCGGCCGCATTTTCCGCTTCGGCTGGTGGCCGACATCACACGGTTGCGCCGCAGCGGGTTTACCCGGCCCTTTACAGCACCGGAAACGGGCATTCCGGCGTATGTCAAACTTCTGGCAAAGAAAAAGCGGAAGCCCCAAGCTCACAGCCGATAGCGGATCGTCAACACCCCATAGGGCCCCATCAGGAAACGGCGGGTGTGGAAGAGCATGGCTTCTGAGCCGCCGAAGGTCTCACGGCTTTCTTGTGCCAGCAGGTTCTGGCCTTCGATGGCAAAGTGCCAGGGAGAGCCTTCTTTTTCGTAGCTGATGGAGGCTTCGAGGTTGGGATACATTCGGAAAGTCTGGTTGGGCGTCCATACGGCATGGGGGAAATAATGGATATCCATCCGCACGCCGTTGTGCAATTCGACGGCGAGGCGCGGCCCCACATTCCCCGAGAGCGACGGCGGTTGCGGAACAGCTGAAAACGCCTGATAGAAAGACCACTGACCGTCGATGGCCAGCGCTACCGGGTGAAGGCGCTCCCAGACAAGGTTAAAATTGCAATAGGCCTGCCACCAGGGCGTGGGCTGCCGCGTGCCTTCGGCGGCCCACCAGTCCCACGTGTACCATCCGCCCAGCGAGATAAAGCCGGAGAGTTCCCATCGGGCCCAATTCCGGTAGATGTGGGAATGCCATCCCGCCCGATAGACGTCGGAGTCGATATTCTGAAACGTCACGTAGCGTTCGATACCCTGATAGAAGGGTATTGAACGGATGCTTTTTTGTGCGCGGGTCAAGGACAGATTCAAATAGGCGGAAAACCGGCTGGTCATCCGCCGGAAAGAAAAGGTGATGGTCTGGTTCAGGTCGGGCGTCAGGGCAGGGTTGCCCTGATGAAGGGCCTGATAGGATTGATAGTAAAGAAAGGGCATCAGAGATTCGGCGTCGGGCGTTTCCATATCGGTAAAATAGCGGAGCTGGATGGTGCGTCCGCGGGTCAATTCCCACTCTGCGGAGAGGTTCGGCAGGAGCATCCATGCTATGGGGTCTTGCAAGTCTCCCGCCGTTTTTTCCTGTCCTTTCCATCCGATGCCCACGGCGGTGAGTGCGGCCGAATAGGTGCCGCGCCCCTGGATTCGTCGGGCGCCCACGCCGGCAAAGAGGATTTGCCGGGTCCACGTCCAGTCCGTGTAATAGCGGGCATCGGGCGGCCGCCGAACGGCGTCGGCGGTCCACATGCCGACAGCGCCCGTCTGATGTGTACGGAGGCCGCCAATCCGCAAATTCAGGTGAAATTGTTCATTCCACAAATAATAATAGTCGGCCATACCCTGCACTTCATTGTCCTGGTGGGTGCGTTGCTGGTCGATGAGGCTGTCGTGCCATGGGGTGGGGAAGTGGTCGGCCCATCGGGTGCTGTCGGGGAAGTCGATACGGTCGGTGGTGCGGGAGGCGGTGTAGCGATGGCGTAAGTAAAGGGCGACGATGTGATGGTCTTTGATCATTCGGAAGAGGTCGAAAGTGGTAAAGAGGCGGCGGCGGAGGCCGTCGGCGGGCTGGAGAGCCTGATAAGGGGTGCCGTCTTGCGGGGAGGAAATCAATCGGCGCGTTTTGAGGTGGCGGCGTTCAACGGCGGCGACCTGCCAGTTGAGCTGTTGGTGGGGTGCGGGCTTCCATTCCATGCCGGCGACCATGCCGGCGTTGGTGCGGTGAAAGGACGTCGAGTCCACGCGGTGTTCGGCCAAACCCGAGTCGCCGAGCAGATAGATACGGTCCGACTCGGTGCGGCTGAGGGCGCGGCGGTCGGAGAAGGCCCCGTTGAAGGCCCATTTGAGGTGGGGGCCCGTTTTCAGGTTGGCGCTGGCGCCGCCGCCGGCATGGCGTTGGCGGAAGACCTCGCCCGGCCATTGAAAAATTTGCGCGGCGGTCTGCTCGTCGTTCCGCAGGCGGATGCCCACCTGCTGGGGAATGTTGCCCGTATAGATGACATACCGCTCTCGGGAGGCAAAATCCGTCAGGCCCCAGAAAGCGGAGCCGTCCAGATTATCGGCCATTTCGAGGATGTTGAAACTGCGCCGCGGGTGATAGCGGTATAACGACGCCGAGGTCATATACTTACGGGGCACGCCCCCGCCGGCCTTGATTTTTCCGAACCAGAAAGCTTTCTTGTCTTTTTTCAGGGTGACGTTGAGGGCGATCTCGCCCTGATTGACCACATTTTTCATCAGGCCCACGTCGGAGTAGTTGTTGAGCACTTCGATTTTGTCCACCACATCGGCGGGGACGTTCTCGACGGCGGTCTTGACGTCGCCGGCGAAGAATTTTTCGCCTTCCACCAGCACTTTGCTCACCCGCTTACCGAGGAAAAAGACTTCGCCGTTAGGGCTGACTTCCAGTCCGGGCAACCGTTTGAGGATGTCTTTGAGGACTTGTTCGTCGCCGCGGAGGAACGAATCGACCTCGTAAACGACCGTGTCGTCTTTGATTTGGAGGGGGACCTGATATTCCACCCTGGCCTCGTCGAGGACGATGGGCAGCGGCTGCATCCGCACATGGAAAGAAAAACGGCGGGTCTTGGCATCGACCCGAAAACTGTCGAGATAGTCGGCATAGCCAAGATAGGAGACGCGGAGATAGAAGCGGCCCGAAGCGGGCGGGTCGGCTTCGAGAAAAAAGCGTCCGTCGGCGTTGGAGGCAGCGAAAGCAGCCACGTTGCCGCCCTCCATCAGCAAGACGTTGGCGAGGCTCAGCGGCCGGTCGGTGGTGTCGGTGACCACGCCCTCCACGTGGACTTGTGCAAACACTATCGGCCAAAGCCCAACGGAAATCACCAGGGTCAAGACAAAGTGTTTCATGGGCGTTTAGTGTTGTGAGGCGGCGCGTCGACGACGGGGGTCGTCGTTTTGTTGGTCGCGGCGGGAGCGGAGCCATTCCATCCAGCGCACCGCCTTTGCGGTGTGGTCCGGCGGGGCGGGCACATCACTTGCCTTGTTTTCCAGCGTCACCTTTTCCAGATAGTAATGGTTGCGGCCGTCTTGGAGTTCAAGTATCAGACCCGGCAGTCCGCCATAAATAGCAGGCCCGAAGGCCACCGGAATCTGGGGCGTAAACCATGCGGTGATGCGGGCCGTGTCGAGGTTGCATAGGCCGCTGTCTCGGGGCGGGCATTTCACCCGCGTCACCACGCCCTCGGCTTTGAAGGCGATAAAGTCACCGATCTTTCGCTTCTGGGGCAGGATGCGCCAGCGGAAGTCCAACAGCGAGTCTTCCACATAGACGGTTTCGTCGGATGTTTCGAGGATCATCACCCATCGGCCGGCGGTCCGGTCGGTATAGATCTGTCGCTGGGCATTCGAAGACATGATCATGATGCGCATACGGCGCTGCTTGACGGGCTCGGTTTTCAGGGCCCGATAGGGATGATAATAGGCCCGTTGAGGAGAAAAATCGAGGGCGTATTGATGATGCAGGCTTTGCGCCCATCCGGAAAGGGGCCCGACCAGGTCGGACAGCTTCTCCTTAATATCCCGGATGGCGGACTCTTCCACCATCCGATAGACGGCGGTGCCGTGGATGGATTGGGCGGATAGGGGCGCTCCCGCAATCATCAGCAGAAAAATCGCAAGTCGTGTCATCGGCAAAGCGGTTTATGCTGGCACATATGCCTTACAAAGATGCAACGTACCCGCTGAGTGGAAGGCGCGCGGGGGATGGGGGTTCCTTCCGCACCCTTCGGCTCCGCTCAGGGCGCGGCCTTCTTCGCTGCCTGATGCGGCAAAACAATTGTAGGGGCGCAGCGGCGCTGCGCCCTTTGTCATCAATAACCCCTCCCTGCCTCCCCTTGAAAAGGGGAGGAGTGTCTGGTTCGCGTGAGGGGCCCGGAGGGCGCCGAGCGTCAGCGAGGCGGCCCGCCCTTCGACAAGCTCAGGAACCGCCGCCTGTGGGAAACACCCGCTGGCTGAGCGGAGTCGAAGCCACGCGGGTGGCGCAGGATGTGGAGTGGGATGACGGGCGGGCCGAGCGAACAGCCCTTCGACAAGCTCAGGAACAGCCGAGCCCGCAGGGGCCCGACCCGAAGGCCCGTCAGGGCCGAAGGGGCACGCCCAAAAACATTACTTTTTGATAGCGATGATGCGGATTTCGATGCGGCGGTTTTGTGCACGGCCGGCTTCGGTGGTGTTGGTAGCGACGGGGGCGGTTTCGCCCATGCCCTTGACGTCGATGCGGTCGGGGGCGATATGTCCTTGTTCGATGAGGTATCGGCGGACGGCGCGGGCCCGGCGGAGCGAGAGCGCCTGATTGTAGGCGTGGGAGCCCTTGTCGTCGGTGTGGCCGATGATGCGGATGCGGATGTGGGGATGGCGGCGGAGCCATTGGATGACCCTTTGCAACTCTCGGCGAGAGGCGGGTTTGAGGCGGTCGGAGTCGAAGTCGAAGAAGACGTTGTGCAGGTCGAAGGCGGCGCCCTGCTGGATGGGCGTCAGGGGAATGGTGCGTTCGTAGGGGCGGGCCTTTTGATAGTCCCGCAGGGGCAGGTGGATGGAGCGGAGGAGGTAGCGGGGGCCGGCGCTGACGTGGATGCCGTAGTCGCTGCCGGCGGGGAGGGTGGTCAGGAAGCGGCCCGCTTCGTCGGTGCGCAGGACGGTGATGCTCCGGCCGTCGGGAAGGCGGTAAAATTCGAGGCGGGCCTGCGGGATGGGGACTCGGGTACGGGCGTCGATGACCTGCCCTTTGACGTAGAGGGCGCGGCCGGGGGCCACGGCTTCGGGCATCTTGAATGAATAGATATCGAGGCCGCCATAGCCGCCGGCTTCGGAGGCGATGTAGGCGGTGCGGGTGGTGGGCGAGACGTAGAGGCTGATTTCGTCGCGGTGGGAGTTGATGGGATAGCCAAGGTTGCGCACCTCGCCGAAGCGGCCGTCGGGGCCGCGAACGGCCCGGTAGAGGTCGCTGCGGCCCAGGCCGGCGTGCCCCCGGGAGGCGAAATAGAGCGTGACGCCGTCGTAATGGATGAAGGGGGCCTGCTCGTTGGCAGGTGTGTTGACGGGGCTGTCGAGCGGCACGGGTGGTTGCCACCGGCCGTCGGGGCCGCGGCGGCTCACCCAGATGTCGAGCCCGCCGCGTCCGCCGGGACGGCTGCTGCTGAAAAAAAGTTCCCGGCCGTCGGCCGACAGTGAGGGCTGTGTTTCCTTGTGAACGGTATTGATGGGCGGCCCCAGGTTGCGGGGGCGCGTCCAGCGGCCGTTGCGCCGTTGCGAGTAGTAAAGGTCGCAACTGCCGTAGCCGTCGGGCCAGTTGCACCCTGTGAAGATAATATAGCGACCGTCGGGCGCCATCGTGATGGCGCCTTCGTTGTAGGCGGTGTTGAGCTGTCCGGGCACAGGCTGCGCCGTCGTCCAGCCCGTATCGGAGCGTTGCGACCAGAAGATGTCTTCCTGCGAGCGGCGCTGGATGCGCTGTCCTGTGCGGCGCATCTCAAACGTATCGACGGGAATGCGGCGGGTGAAATAGAGGTGCTGCTCGTCGCCGGTGAGCACAGGCCAATATTCGTCGTGAACGGTGTTGACGGCCGGGCCGAGGTTGTGAAGCTGCACGGGCAGCGGATGTCGGCGGAGGCTGTCGGCAAAGCGGGCCATGGCGATTTTTTCCTGCGCCCATTGTCGGTATTTTCGGAAGCGCCCTCCGGGCGGCACGTGCACCAGAAACGAATCCCAGGCCGCCGCCGCCGTCGCATACATGCCCGCGTTATAGGCCGTCTGTCCGAGGTTATACCACGCCTCATATTGCTGCGGAAAGTGACGGACAATCCGCTGATAGTAAGCGGCAGCCATGGAGTCACGCTGCATGCGGACGGCCAGCTCGGCCGCCAGCTGATTGGCCGCGGGATAAATCGTATCAAATGAAAACAGCTTGTCGAGCAGTGCCTCGGCCCGCTCGTGCTGATAGCGTCCGAACGCCGTCCGGGCTTCCTCGTAGAGCCACTTTGCCCGTCGGGACGGCCGATAGTCGGCGGTCTGCGCCGCCAGCTGCGTCAGGAGACACAGCCCCATCCCCAGCAGTGCCGGCCTACCAATCATCCCGTTTGGAAGCCGGCGGCGAGGCCACATACTTTTTCAGCCGTTCGGCCAGCGCCCGCAGTTCCTTGTCCAGATATTGCAGATAGGCCTGCGCCGCCTTGGGCGGGAGCTCTTGCTTGTCGGTCCATCGCTCGATGGGATAAAAACGCCCCCCGCCGCGGTTCTCGTGCAGCTTGAAGATGCGGTAGCGGTATCTCCCGTCCTTGGTCTCAATCGACAGCTTGTAATGGACGAAAAAGTCGGGTGCGCCGTGCTTTCCGTGCCGCGGCACCCTCACTTTGTGTTTGAGCACCAGCCGATGCCCCGCCTTATCCAGCACCTGTATCTTCTGCCGCGGGTTCTTATACTCGGCGTTCACCCATGCCTGCGCCCGCTCAAAGATGGCATCCGCCGTGAGGCCGGGCGCTTTTACCACTTCCACGTATTCATATTTCCCGTCCGCATTGCGCGGGATGATACCTTCTTCCTGTGCTGCAGCGGCGATGCTGATCCACAGCCCCAGCACAAGCAACCCTTGTTTCATGGCCACGACGTTTTGAGCGGGTGAAGATACGGCATCGGTCATTTTATTTGATGGGGGGGGCGACCTGTTTAAAAAACGTTCAAATTAGCGGCCTGTCCTCAGCCCCATACATAACCTGCTATCTTTGAGGCCTGAAAACGCATGCCCTCATGAATACCATCGCGCGGGTCTTCTCATATTCGGTGGGCCGCAAGCTCATCATGGCCGCCACCGGCCTGTTCCTGATTATTTTCCTTGTCGAACACCTCATCGGCAACTTCCTCCTGCTCAAAGGCGACGGCGGGGCCGCCTTCATTGAATATTCGGCGTCGATGGTGCACAACCTGTTGATCCGCATCGTGGAAATCTTGTTGTTTGCAGCCATTGTGGTGCACGTCATCGACGGATTCGCCTTATTCTTATCCGGCCGACAAAAACGGTCGCAACGCTACGCCGTCCGTAATAAGTCGGCCTCCTGGACGTCCCGCAACATGATTGTCACCGGCACGGTCATTCTGATTTTTCTGGTGGTTCACTTCTACACCTTCTTCGTGCCTTACCGGGTGATCGGCACCGACGCCACCATTTACGACCTGGTCATCGAGGCTTTCTCCAACCCCTATTACACGGCCTTTTACGTGCTGGCCTTTCTCTTTTTGGGTTTGCACCTCAAACACGCCTTCATCAGCAGCCTGCAAACGTTGGGTCTGCGCCATCTCAAATATGACCGCCTGCTTCAGATAATCGGGACGCTCTATGCCGTCTTCGTTCCGGCGGGATATGCATTGATTGCCATTTACATCTACTTAAAAACGGCTTGACATGATCAAATTTCGGGAAGGAACTCCCATCACCGAGTCGGCGGTGCCGCCCGGGCCCATGGATCGCAAATGGGTGGACTACCGGTCGAAGTGTCGGCTGGTGAGCCCTGCGAACAAACAACGTCTGACCGTTATCGTGGTGGGGGCCGGGTTGGCCGGTGCATCCGCCGCCGCCACCCTTGCCCAACTGGGCTATAACGTCAAGGTTTTTGTTTATCACGACAGCCCGCGGCGGGCGCACAGCATCGCCGCCCAGGGCGGCATCAACGCCGCCAAAAACTATCAGGGCGACGGCGACAGCATTTACCGCCTTTTTTACGACACCATCAAAGGGGGCGACTATCGTTCACGGGAAGCCAACGTATGGCGACTGGCCGAGGTGAGCGCCAACATCATCGACCAGTCGGTGGCGCTGGGTGTGCCCTTCGCCCGCGAATACGGCGGCCTGCTGGCCAACCGCTCGTTCGGCGGCGTGCAGGTGCAACGCACCTTCTATGCCCGCGGACAAACCGGTCAACAATTGCTGCTGGGCGCATACAGCGCCATGATGCGCTGGGTGGACCGGAAAAAAATCGAGTATTTCCCCTACCACGAAATGCTCGACGTGGTGTTGATCGACGGCAAGGCGCGGGGCGTCATCGTTCGCAACCTGCTGACCGGCGAACTGAAACGATACAGCGGACATGCCGTGGTGTTGGCCACGGGCGGATATTCGAACGTGTTCTATCTGTCCACCAACGCCATGAACAGCAACGTCACCGCCGCATGGCGTGCCCACAAACGCGGCGCCTACTTTGCCAATCCCGCTTTCACGCAAATTCACCCCACCTGCCTGCCCGCAGAAGGGAAATACCAATCGAAACTCACGCTGATGAGCGAGTCGCTGCGAAACGACGGCCGCGTATGGGTTCCGAAAGAAGAGGCCGACGTGGAACGGGTACGCAGCGGTCGTATTAAGCCCGCCGACATCCCCGAAGAAAAGCGGGACTACTTCCTCGAACGAATGTATCCGGCATTCGGCAACCTGGTGCCGCGGGACGTGGCCGCCCGCGCCATCAAGAAAATGTGTGATGCCGGGTTCAGCGTCATTCCCGAAGGCGACGCCGTATTTCTCGATTTTAAGGACGCCATCGCCCGCTTGGGACGCGATGTGATCGACCAACGATACGGCAACCTCTTCGAGATGTATGAAAAAATCACCGGTGAGTCGCCCTGGGACACACCCATGAAGATCTATCCGGCGCCGCACTACACCATGGGCGGGCTGTGGGTGGACTATAAACTGCAAACGAACGTCCCCGGGCTGTTTGCTATCGGGGAATGCAATTTCTCCGACCACGGCGCCAACCGGCTGGGGGCCTCCGCCCTGATGCAAGGGCTGGCCGACGGCTACTTCGTCCTTCCCTACACCATCGGCGACTATCTGGCCGATGAGATCCGCACGCCGCTGCCCGACACGCAGGCTCCGGCATTCGACCAGGCCGAAAAAGAGGTCCGCTCCCTGATGGAAAAAATATACCAGATCGGCGGCAATACTTCCGTCGATGAGCTGCACCGGACGTTCGGGCGCATCATGTGGGACTATTGCGGCATCAGCCGCACCGCCGAAGGGCTCCAAAAAGCCTACGGGATGGTGTGCGACATCGAAGAGCGCTTCTGGAAAGACGTCAAAGTGCCCGGCAAGCTCGACGAGAAAAACAGCGAGCTGGAAAAAGCGCAGCGGCTGCTCGACTTCATCCAGCTGGGCAAGCTGATGATCATCGACGCGTTCCACCGCAATGAAAGCTGCGGCGGGCACTTTCGGGAAGAATATCAAACGCCCGAAGGCGAACCGCTGCGCAACGACGAAGAATATGCCTACGCAGCCGCATGGGAATATACCGGCACCGACGAGCCGGTGTTGCACAAAGAACCGCTTCAATTCGAAGTGGTCAAACCGTCGGTCCGAAGCTATAAGTAACCAAAAGCCTGAACGATGTCCAAGACAATCAACCTTACCTTAAAGGTATGGCGCCAAAGCGGGCCCAACGATAAAGGCGGCTTTGAGACATATTCATTGCAGAACGTCTCGACCCGTATGTCTTTTCTGGAGATGCTGGACGTGCTCAACCAGCAACTTATCGCCGAAGGAAAGCGCCCTGTGGAGTTCGAACACGACTGTCGGGAGGGCATCTGCGGGGCGTGCAGTCTGGTCATCAACGGCCGTCCGCACGGGCCCAACTATCGGACGACCACCTGCCAGCTGCACATGCGCCATTTCAAAGACGGCGAGACCATCTACATCGAGCCGTTCCGGGCCGATGCGTTTCCGGTGGTCAAAGACCTGATTGTCGATCGGAGCGCTTTCGATCGGATTATGGCCGCCGGCGGCTACATCTCGGTGAACACCGGTTCGCCGCAGGATGCCAACAACATCCCGGTGCCCAAGCCAAAGGCCGACAAGGCCTTTGATGCGGCGGAATGCATCGGCTGCGGCGCCTGCGTGGCGGCGTGTCCCAACGCATCGGCCATGCTGTTTGTGGCGGCCAAGGTGTCGCACCTGTCGTTGCTGCCGCAAGGCGAGCCCGAACGGGAGCGGCGCGTGCGCCGCATGATCGAAGCCATGGACGCTGAAGGGTTCGGCCACTGCACCAACACCGGTGCCTGCTCGATCGAATGTCCCAAAGCCATTCCGCAAGAATTTATCAACCGCCTCAATCGCGAGTTCCTGCGGGCATCGTTTATCACAGAAATTACGGATGACTAAGCGTTCTCACGCCTTTTTCACCGGAAAAGATGCCCAGGAAACGCCCCACGGGAAACCGGGGAGATAGAAAGAGCGATGTCCTCTTTCTATCTCCAGGCTTCTGCACTATAAGCCGACATGGTCCGAAAAGTCTTCATCGGAATCAGCATCATCTTAGGTCTTCTATTGCTTCTGGCTGCGGGAGGCTATTACATGTTCAGGCCCGACGAAAAGGTTCTACGGTTTATCAAAAAGAATCCCGACCGGGCAGCCATCAAGCTGGTGCGCAACGACACCGTGCTGGCAGAAAGGAATCCCTACAAGATGATGCCGCTGGCGAGCACAGTTAAAATCATCGTCGCCATCGAATATGCGGCACAAGCAGCTCGTGGGCAAATCGACTCCGACGAACGCGTCTCACTGGCTGAACTGGAAAAGTTTTATGTGCCTAACACCGACGGGGGCGCACATCCCGCATGGCTGGAATCGGTGGCTGACAAAATTCAAGACCACCAAATCACCATCCGGGAAATCGCCAAGGGAATGATTTCCTACAGTTCCAACGCCAACACCGAATGGCTATGCGAAAAATTAGGACTGGACAATATCAACGCCCGACTCGACAGCCTGGACGTGAAACGTCACACGAAAATCCACTATCTCGTGTCGGCTCTTTTCGTGGGGAAAGAAAAGTTCCCCCACCTTCACGGCAAAGCCCTGGAAACAGCCCTGAGAGCAATGCCGGAAGAAGCATATATCCAGGCGACCGTGGAGATTCATGCTAAGCTAAAGCAAGACACCTCTTACAAAAAGAAAGTCGGCGACCTTTCCTTGCGGATTCAAAAGGTATGGTCGGACAGGCTTCCGAGATCCACCGTGGCGGAATATGTAGGCATCATGCGAAAAATCAACTCCAGAACCTACTTTGATGCACACACACAACACTATCTGGATGACGTGATGGAATATCCGCTCAAAAATCCTGCTAATCAGCGGTGGCTGGCCCATGCAGGGATGAAAGGGGGTTCCACGGCGTTTGTCCTGACCAAAGCCCTGTATGCCACCGATAAAAAGGGCAATAAGACGGAGCTGGCATATTTCATAAACGATTTAAGTTTTCTGGAAAATCTTTACCTGCAAATGAGTATGAATCAGTTTGAGCTGAAAATTCTCACCAGTCCGTCCTTTCGAGAAAAGGTAAGAAAATCACTAATGGAATAGTCCCCGCTCCCCCCGTCCTTGGGGCACCCAACTACAAGAAAAAGGCCCTGTGCGCCATCTGGCGTACAGGGCCTGACAAGGCAGCCCGTAGGGGAATCGAACCCCTATTACCAGGTTGAAAACCTGGCGTCCTAACCGTTAGACGAACGGGCCACACCTCTGATGAGGGCTGCAAAGATAAAACACCTTTGTTTTTATCCTGTGCCTGAATCCGAAAAAAATTATCACCGGAGCACCCAACGAATGTTTTGCACGCCGTCGGGGCCGGAGAGGCGCAGGTAATAGAGGCCCGGCGGCCACTGGGTGGTGCGCAAATGAAAATGGTAGGTGGTGCCGGCGCGTAATATGTCTTTAAAGAGCGTGTGCACCAGGCGCCCGCCGGCATCATAAACGGCGGCGCGATAGGGTCCGCCCTTCTCGATATGCACCCGCACAACGGCATGGTCGCCGGCCGGCTGCGGCATCACCACGGGCGCCGGGCGGGAGGGCGCTTCGGCCAGTCCCGCAGGCGGTACCGACAGCCCAAACGCCCCCATCCACGTAACGTGCGCATTGTAGGTATAGAAGCCTTGCGTGACCCGCCGGCCCACATATCCGGCACACCACAGGCGCCCGGGATGAGCGGGGTCGGCCTGACAGGTGGTATAGTCGCCCCAGCGCTCGGTGTCGGAACGGAGCAGGTTGACGGAAGCAAAGCCGCGATGGAGGATGGTCAGCTCCGACAGCATGGTATCGACCCACAAAAACGCACCGCATCCGGGATGGGTGGTGTCGGCGGTGAAATTGGTAAAGAGCAGGCGCTGCATGCCGCCGGAAGCCGGAAAAGCGGTAATGCACGGGTAGCCCCATTCATACCGCTCGGTTGGCAGAATGCGCATCCAGCTGCGGGCTGTGTCGCCGAGGATATGCGTTCCCACATAAATAGAAGCCCGTCCGGCGCCGTCGTCGGTATTGCCGGCAAAGAAGATGCGGCCGTTCCACCGTTCGGCCCATAGCACGCGGGCGTCGTTGGTGGCCAGCACCTGCGAGCCCTGCATCTGTGCCGGCGGGGGCGCGGCATAATCGCCGGAAGTGCGAAAGATCGATACCGTCACCGTTCCCGACGGCGATTGCCGAATGAGAAAAAAAGAATCGTTGGCGGGCGAAAAATTCCGGTTGGACAGGTAATATTGAAACGAATCGGAAACCGACCGCGCCCGCGTGATGACGGGACACACATTCCGCAAGGGCTTGCCGCCGTATTCGACTCCCCAGGTGAGGACGGCGTCGAGCGAGTCGGCGCCGGCAAAGCCGTCAGCCATCGGGACCCGCCAGATGATCGATTGGCGGAAGCCCTTTTGCCAGGTGGAGTCGTTCCACAGCAGATTGAGGGTGATAAACAGCGACGAGCCTTCGACGGTGATCATCGGGAAGTCGCTCCAACTGGAATCTTGCAAGGGATCGCCGGGGAGGGCGTAAAAATGCCAGGGGCCCAGCGCGGAAGAGTCGGCCGAAAAGCCCACGATAACCTGACTGTTGGAAGAGCGGAAACCGGAAAGAAACACGATGATGAACCGGCGGGCGGCGGTGTCGTACCACACCCGTGGGTCAAATTCCAACCCGGGCAGCTGCAGGGTGTCGCCCAGGGCGGTCAGGGTGTGCATGCCAAGGTGTTGGCCGGTGGTGTCATAGACCCGAACGGCGGAATTGACCGCAGAAAGGATTTCTCCGTAATGAGAGACCGCCAGCGAATTGTCGTTGGGCGTGGCCAGCTCGAAAGGGTTACCTGCAAACGCCCGCACCAGTCGGGGCGCCGACAGAGCTCCATCCTGATATATCGGCGGGGCGACTTCGGCCTTTTGCTCGGCGGCAATGGGTTGCCGCTTCCGATCCGCCTCCCGAATCACCGTCATCTGAACCGCCGGCTCCCGATAGCGGCTCCATTCCAGCGTGGCCCGCCGCGGCACGCGATAGCTGCGTTGCTGCGCATATAAAGACACGCCCGCTGTCAAAAACATCAGGCAACTTAACGTCCAAAACCATTTCATGGAGCATCCTTTTTCCGAATGGGGGCAATTTAACATACCGGAGTCTTAGAAAGTGAAACGGCTCCGGTCTTTTTCCGCCGGCAAGAAATGAAACTCTTTCGGGCAAATGAGGTTTGTATTTTTATCGCCTCAAAAACACCCTTTATGCTGCAAAGACGGCGGCTCTTAGGAGCCCTCTCGTTCCTGCTCTTTTCTTTCTGGGGATGCCAGCAAAAGCGTGACCTGTCGGAAAACACGCTCATCGTGCACATGTCTTACGAGCCCGACAACCTTCACCCCACCAACAGCGGCTCGTCGATGGCCAGCTGGATTGCCAACTATACGCACCGGGCGCTGCTTCGCGTGGACATGGAGTCGCTGGAAGTCATCCCGTGGCTGGTGGAGACCATGCCCGTCATCGCCGACTCGGGCCGGCGCTACACTTACCGGCTGCTCGACAGCATCTACTGGGACGACGGCACGCCGCTGACCGTCGATGACATCATCTTCACCCTGAAGGTGATCAAAAATCCGCTCACCGACAACGCCAGCTCCCGACCGCTGTATCAAAACGTCCTCGACATTGAAAAAGACCCCGACGATCCGCTGACATTTACCGTGGTCACCGGCGGGCCGCACATCAGCAACATCTCGATTATGGCCTTCGACCTGTTGCAAAAATCCCACTGGGACCCGCAGGGGGTGCTGGACAAATATTCGCTGCGGGAGATCGGCTCGCCCGACTTCGACGCCACACAAGACCCCGCCCTGGTGGAATGGAGCAAGAACTTCAACAGCGGCGACAACGGCCGCGTGCCGGAAAAAATCGTCGGGCTGGGGCCCTATCAAATCACCGAGTGGAAGGTGGGCAACTACATCGTCCTGACCCGCAAGAAAAACTGGCACGCCGCCCGCAACGACACTTTCATCTACGACACCCGCTATCCGGAAAAAATCATCTTCAAGCTCATCCGGGAAAGCAACGCCGCCGCCCTGGCCCTGAAACGCCAGAAGTTGGACGTCACCGTGGACCTGGGCACCAACGACCTGCTCAAACTGCGCAAACGCCAATACTTCAATCAGAACTACGCTTCCGATTTTGTCGATCGCTTCGGCTACTCCTACATCGGGCTGAACATGCGCCCCGACGGCGTCACGCATAAGCCCTTCTTCGTGGACAAGCGGGTCCGCCGGGCCATGGCCCATCTGGTGCCCGTAGATGAAATCATTCAGGTGATTGCCAAGGGAAAAGCTTCGCGCTACGTGACCATGGTCTCGCCGCTGAAAAAAGAGTTTCACCGCGGGCTGAAACCCATTCCCTTCGACGTCGAAAAAGCCAAGCAACTGCTGGACGAAGCCGGATGGATCGACACCGACGGCGACAATATCCGGGACAAAGAAGTCAACGGAGAACGCCTTCCCTTCCGTTTTTACCTGAATTATATGAGTTCGCCGGTGTCGAAAGAAATCGTGTTGATGATCAAAGAGGCCATGTATCAGGCCGGCGTGGAGGTGGTACCCAATCCGATGGACTTTGCCATTTTTTACAAAAAAGCCGGCAACCATGACTTCGATGCAATGATGGGCGGCTGGTCGAGCTCGGCGCTGCCCAATGACTTCAGCCAGCTGTGGCACACCAAAAGCTGGGCCAACAAAGGCTACAATTTCGTGGGCTTCGGCACGCCCGAGAGCGACTCGCTGATTGAGCTGGCCAACCGCACCATCGACCCCCAAAAACGCATCCAGATCGTGCGGCGCCTCCAGGAAATCGTTTACGACGAACAGCCCTACGTCTTTCTTTTCAGCACCAAACGCAAGATCGCCATTCACCGCCGCTTCGACAACATCAAGATGTATAAAGAACGGCCGGCGGTAATACTCAACAACCTCAAGCTGAAACCGGCATTCGCCCGGCAGGGCACCGCGCCGGATCAACCATTCTAAAAGGGACGACCTCATATGTGGCAATACATTCTCAAGCGGATCTTACAGTTTATTCCGACGCTGATCCTGATCTCGTTGTTGGCGTTTGCCATCAGCGTGGCGGCACCGGGCGACCCCGTGGAACGCCTGCTGAACGCCGCCCAGCAAGAAGGCGCCATCGGCAGCCAGCGCGTGGCCACCGAAAAACTGAAAGCGGAACTGCGGCACCGGCTGGGGCTGGACCTGCCGCTCTTTTACTTCAGCATCGGCACGATGGCCGACCCCGACACGCTCTACCGGTTTCCCGACAAAGCCCATCGGGCCATGTTGCAACGGCTGACCCGCCACTACGGCAATTGGCCCTATGTGGAACGCTACTACCACACCATCAACGCCGCCATCGACACCGTCAGCCATTTCGGCGCGGCACAAGCCAAGCGCCTTTCCACCGAAGAAAAAGACCGCCTGCTGCGCGTCCAGTTCGACCTGCGCTCGTTGCAAGAGCTGGAAAGCCACGACCTGATCATACACAAGCTCCAATCCATCACCCGCCTGTTAGACACCGCGCAATTGGCGGTGCTGTTGCCCATCGCCCGAAAGGTCAAAAGCGCCTATGAGGCCATTCTCAACCATCCCGAGAAATGGCGCGCCTATATTCCGCGCCTGATATGGTATGGCACACGCAATCAATATCACGTGTGGCTTTTCGGGAATCAGCCGTGGTTTCGGGAAAACACCGACCCCTCGAAAGAACGCCGCGGCGTGTTGCGGGGCGACTTCGGCATCTCGTTCCGAGACCAGCAACCCGTCATCAAGCGCATCATCGAGCGGTTCCCATGGTCGTTCACCCTGTCGATCTTTTCGGTCTTTTTTGCCTATCTGATTGCCATCCCCATCGGGATTTATTCGGCCTATCGGCGCGACTCGTGGTTTGACCGGGCCTCATCGGTCACCCTCTTCATCCTTTATTCGCTGCCGTCTTTCTTCGTGGGGACGTTGCTGCTGGTCATCTTTGCCAATCCCGACGTGTTGGACTGGTTCCCCGAAGGCGGCGTGCAAGACCCCGCCATCTTCGACCCCAACTGGCCCCTGTGGCAAAAAATCCAGCACTGGGCGCCCTATCTGGTGTTGCCGCTTATCACCTACACCTACGGCAGCTTTGCCTTCCTCAGCCGCCAGATGCGCGTGGCTATGCTGGATGTGATCAATCAGGACTTTATCCGCACGGCCCGCGCCAAGGGGCTGCCCGAACGGGTCGTGGTCCTCAAACACGTATTGCGCAACTCGCTCCTGCCCATTATCACCATCTTCTCCAACATCTTCCCCATGGCCATCGGCGGCTCCATCATCATCGAGACTATCTTTTCCATCCCGGGCATGGGGCTGGAAATTTACCAATCCATCTTGAACTATGACTATCCTATGATCGTAGCCGTGTTTACCATTTTCGGCGTGCTGACGCTGATCGGCTATCTCTTTGCCGACATCATGTATGCCGTGGTCGATCCTCGAATTTCTTACGGCAAAAAGTAAGGCTATTATGGAACCCAGAGAGCACATCACGCACGAAGAGTTTTCATTTCGGAAATACGCTTGGCGGCAATTCAAGAAAAACAAGATTGCTCTTTTCTCGCTCTACATTCTTGGTTTTCTGGTGTTTGTGGCCGTTTTTGCCGACCTGATTGCCACCGACCAGCCGCTATACGCCCGCTACCGGGGCAAGACCTTCTTCCCGGCTTTTCAGGTGTTGGTGAATCCGACGCATACCGACTCGGTGTGGAACGAAAGCACGGGCACGTGGGAAAAGATCCAGTTCGACATCGCCCCCTGGAAACAGATGAAGCTGGAAAGCGCCGTCTGGGCGCCCATTGCCTATTCTCCCGATAAGTCCGACCGCTATAATCGGGACTTTGTGGGGCCTTTCGACGAGCAGGTCTATAAAAATCCGGACGGGGAGATCGTGCCGGTGCCGTGGTATTTCCGTCATTATCTGGGCACCAACCAGATCGGGCAGGACGTGGCGGCGGGGCTGGTGCACGGCACGCGCATCTCGCTGAGCGTGGGGCTGGTGGCCGTGGGCATTGCCGCCATCATCGGCATTATTCTGGGGGCACTGGCCGGCTTTTTCGGCGACAGCGGCCTCAAAAGCCGCCGCGGCCAGTTCTGGGGCGCCGTCCTGGGACTTTTCTTCGGCTTCTTTTACGGATTTATGGTCCGCGGCTATGCCATCCTCGACGGCATCAACGCCGGCATGCTGCAGGGGCTGTGGCAGGTCTTCCTGAGTCTGCTGCTCTTTGCCGTCATCCTGCTGGCATTTACGTGGTTGGGCAAGCATCTGCTGGGCCGCCTGCCGTGGTTCCGCAATCCGACCACCGTCCCAGTCGATAGCGTCATCTCGCGCCTCATCGAGATCATGAACTCGATGCCCCGCTTGCTGCTCATCCTGACCATCGCCTCTTTGTTTAAGGATAAAAGCATCTTCCTGATCATGGCTATTCTGGGCCTGACCAGCTGGACAGGCATCGCCCGTTTCACCCGCGCCGAGCTCCTCCGCACCCGCAGCCTCGAATACATTCAGGCCGCCCGGGCACTGGGATACAACAAGCGGCGCATCATTTTCGGACATGCCCTACCCAACTCGCTCGCCCCCGTGTTCATCTCCATCTCTTTCGGGATTGCAGCAGCCATCCTTGCCGAGTCGTCGCTGTCTTTCCTCGGCATCGGCGTTCCCGACGATGTGGTCACGTGGGGCTCGCTGCTCAGCGCCGGCCGCACGCACTACGACGCGTGGTGGATGGTCGTCTTCCCCGGCTTTGCCATCTTCCTGACCGTGACCATCTATACCATCATCGGTGAAGCCCTGCGCGACGCCCTCGACCCGCGCCTTAAACAGTAACTCACATGGACTCCCTTACTTTTGCGCTGCCTAAGGGCTTTTTCCACCTATGAAATACGCCCGTGTTTACCTGTTGATCCTGCTGGCGGCACTGGTGCGCGTGTCACTGCTGCCGTGGCAAGCCTCGCAGGAATTGGGCAGCACCGGCAATCCTATTAAATTCGTCATGACGCCCTCGGTGGACGCCCAGCAAATTGTGACCAGCGCCGACGCCCTGATTGATTTTCTTGAAAAAGAAACCGGCTATCACTATTCCTATTCCGTCCCCGCCAGCTTTATCGCCGTGGTGGAAGCCTTCGGCACCGGCAAAGCCGACATCTCGATCATCAACACATTCAGCTATCTGCTGGCCCATGAGAAATACGGTGCACAGGCGGTGTTGCGGGTGGTCCGTCGGGATGGTGAAACTTACTACCGCGGCATGTTCGTCAGCCGCCGCGGCAGTGGCATCGATTCGCTGCCCGACATCACAGGAAAGCGCATCGCCTACGTCGATCCGGCCTCCACATCCGGCTACATCCTCCCCAAAGCCACCCTCGACCGCCTCGGCATCCATCCCGCCGAAGAAGTCTTCGCCATGAAACACGACAACGTCATCACCATGGTCTATCAGGGCCAGGTTGATGTGGGCGCCGCCTACTACTCGCCGCCCGACAAACACACCGGCGAAATCCTCGACGCCCGTCACCGCGTCAAACAGCAATTCCCCGACGTAGAAGACGTCATCCAGATCATCGGCTTTACCGATAGCATCCCCAACGACCCCGTCGTGGTCCGAAAAGACCTCCCCGAGTCCATCGTCCGAAAAACCATCGAGGCGCTCATCAAGTTTCAGCAAACACCCGAAGGACGAAAAGCCCTGTGGGCTATTTACAGCGTAGAAGGTTTTATCGAAACGCACGACTCCGACTATGACGTGCTGCGGGAGATCCTCAGCGGCATGGGCTACAACCTCGAAGAACTAATGAAAAAATGAGCCTGCTTACGCTGCATGACCTCCATAAGGTGTATCCGAATGGAACCCATGCCCTCAAAGGCATCAACCTCGACGTCAAAGAAGGCGAATTTCTGGTGGTGATTGGCCTGAGCGGCTCAGGGAAAAGCACCCTCCTGCGCTGTATCAACCGCCTGATCGACCCCACTTCGGGAAGCATCCGCTTTGCCGGCAAAGACGTCACGCAGCTGTCGGGCGCCGAGCTGCGCCGCTATCGGGCGCAAATCGGCATGATCTTTCAGCATTTCAACCTCATCAACCGCCATTCCGTCCTGCACAACGTCCTGTATGGCGCGCTGGGGCGGCTTCCGCTCCTGGGCCCGCTCTTGGGCCACTTCCCCGACGAGCTGAAAGTGGAAGCCCGCCGACACCTGACCCTCGTCGGCCTCGCCGACAAAGAAACCAACCGCGTCGATGCCCTCAGCGGCGGTCAGCAGCAGCGCGTGGCCATCGCCCGTTCGCTGATGCAACATCCGCGCCTGTTGCTCGCCGACGAACCCGTGGCCAGCCTCGACCCCGCCACCAGCCACTCCGTCATGCAATATCTCGAAAAAATCAACAAAGAACAGGGCACCACCATCATCTGCAACCTCCACTTCCTCAGCCTTGTGCGCCGGTATGCTTCCCGTGTCATCGCCCTGCGTGCCGGCGAAATGGTCTTCGAAGGAAAGCCTGAAGACATCACCGAAGCGTGGTTCAAAAAAATATACGGTGAAGATGCCGAAGAAGTCGAAATCAAATAAGGGCGAACGTATCCGCCGCACCCTCCGGCAATGGCAGGCCCGCCTGATCGATGTCCTGCTGGGCACCTATCTGGCCCTGCTCCTCCATCGCATCTGGTATTATCACGTCATCCTGGGCACCCCGCCGCCGCCCTTCGACGTGGGCGACTTCCCGCTGTATCTCATCATCGGCGGCGGTATCTTCCTCGTGCTGAACTTCCTAAAAGCCTCACCAGCCACCCTTATCCACGCCCATCCCGAGGGCCGGCGCCGCAGCATCGCCGTCCATCTGTGGTGGTGGATCGGCATCTCCACCATCCTCACCGGCTGGATTGTCACCCGCGTCTCGGTGTTCGACCTTTTCTCCACTGAAGGCCTGCAAGGCGCCCGCCGCATCTTCTCGGCCATCTTCTCGCCCGACCTGTCCATCCTCTGGCAGGGCCTCACCGCCATCGTCGAGACCATCTATCTGGCTATGATGGCCACCCTCTTCGCCATCCCCATCGCCTTTATCCTCAGCTTCCTCGCCGCCCGCAACCTCATGCAACACCACCCCGTCGCCCGCCTCATCTACTCCCTCACGCGCCTGCTTATCAACTTCACCCGCTCCATCGAACCGCTCATCTGGGCCATCATCTTCACCGTCTGGGTGGGCATCGGCCCCTTCGCCGGCATGCTGGCCCTGTGGGTTCACACTGTGGCTTCCCTCACCAAGCTCTATTCCGAACAAATCGAAAACATCAACCCCGGACCCATCGAAGCCATCGAAGCCACCGGCGCCCGATGGATACACGTCCTCTGGTTTGCCGTCGTCCCGCAGGTGCTCAACCCTTTCATGAGCTTCACCATCTACCGGTGGGACATCAACGTCCGCATGGCCACCGTCATCGGGCTGGTGGGCGGCGGCGGCATCGGCACGCTCCTGATGCAATATCAGGGGCTGGCCCTGTGGCATCAGGTGGGCACGCTGGTCATCCTCATCGCCCTGGTGGTGTGGGTGATGGACTATCTCTCGGCCCGCATCCGCGCGGCGCTGGCATAATCTTCTTTTTGATTTGGGCGTGCCCCTTTTAGCTGATTTAAGAACACCGATTAACGAATGTTCCTTTAAGAACAAAAGGACATGTTACAGTAAATTCTTAAACATTAAATCGGAGTTCGGCGTTCGATATTTCGTAGGGGCACGGCATGCCGTGCCCCTACGGAACGGCGACCTTATAGATTGAAAGTCGCAGTCTTTTCCCCCTCTGTTTTTCCTATATTCAGGACTTTTTCCAGCCACGCCAACAGTGCCTCGCCTGGGACGAAACGCATCGGCAACACCCCCACCGGCAAGGCGGGCGCCGGCATGCGTTCCCGCAGCCGTACCCAGTCTTTTTCGGTGGTGAGCAATGCATCACATCCCCATCGACGGGCTTCGGCCCACACCGCCCGCATGTCTTCTTCCGTGAATGGATGATGATCCGGGAAAAAACGCGTCCGGAGCGCCGGAAAGCGTTCCGCCAGATAAGCGGCAAAGGGCTGCGGCTCGGCGATGCCGGCCACAGCCATCGGCTTTCGCACCGCATCAGGCCGGGGCCCGGCCACCCATCGCACCCCGCCATACTGCATCGGCACCTCAAAGACGGGCAACGCCGCGGGCAAGCGCAGACGTTGCCGCCATTCAGTCGCCCGTTCCCGATGGACTTCCGGCACCTTGGTGACCACCAGCGCATCCGCCCGTCGCAGGCCCGACAGCGGCTCGCGCAGCCGCCCCAACGGCAACAGCGCATCCCGATCGTAAGGATGATGATAGGACATTAACACCATCGCCGCCGTGGGCCGAATCCGCCGATGCTGAAAACCGTCGTCCATGACCACTACCGCCGGGCGGTGGTAATCGATGAGATATTCAATGCCTTCCCGCCGATCGATGCTGACTACCACCGGCACGCCCGGATGGGTCTGCTTTATCAACAGCGGCTCGTCGCCCACTTCTTCAAAGGAGTCTTCCGGCATCACCTCCCGAAGCCCCGCGCTTCGCCGGCCATAGCCGCGGCTGAGCACCGCCGCCGACACGCCCCGCTCCTGCAACCATTCCACCAGCGTCATCACCATCGGCGTCTTGCCTGCTCCGCCCGCCGACAGGTTGCCCACCACCAGCGTGCGAACCGGCGGCCGCCACGACGGCAACACACCCCGATCATAGAGCCAGTTGCGAAGTCTTACGCCGCCGCCATACACGGCCGCCGCCACCCGGCGCCCCCAGCGGGCCGCGCTATTCATAACGCCAACGTATCGTAAGGCAATGCAGGAAACTGTTCCCGCAAAAAGCCAAACAAGTCCCGATAAATCCGACGGATGTCGTATCGGCGTTCTACGGTGTGGCGGGCGGCGGCCCCTATCTTTTGGGCTCTGTGCGGGTCTTTCATCAGGGTTGCCACATGCCGGGCAAAGCCTTCGGGGTCGTCTGCAATCAGAATGTCTTGGCCGGGCGTCACTTCGATGCCTTCGGCGCCCACGGTGGTGCTCACGATGGGTTTTCCGAGGGCCATGCCTTCGAGGATTTTAACCCGAAACCCGCTGCCCGCCAGCAAGGGCACCGCCATCACGTGATGTGCCCGCATAAAGACATGCGCGTCGGGCACCTCGCCCACGGCTTCCACCCCCGCCGGCAGCGGCGCCAGAAACCCCTCGGGCATCCGCTTGCCGGCAATGACACAACGGGCCCGCGGATGCATTTCTTTTACATAAGGCCACACGCGGCGCACAAACCATGCGACGGCTTGCACGTTGGGCTTCCAGTCCAGCGCCCCGATGAGAAAGACGGTATCGGGGTCAGGAGCCGCTTCAACCAGAGCATATTGAGCCATGTCCAGGCCCACGGGCATCACGTGGATAGGCACCTTCACGCCCAGCCGCCGAAAGGTCTGCCGATCGACATCGGTCACCGTCAGCAAGACATCCATCTGATTGGCGACGGCGATTTCATATTCCCGGAGTTTGCGGGCCAAGAAGCGAAAGGCGGTTTTTTTCAATGGGTTTTTCTCGGCTTTGGCCAGCCGTCGCCAGATCTGAAACTCGACGTTGTGGGCCCGCATTATCACCGGCGCCGACGTCCGCTTGCGAATCGTGGGCAAATAAGGCGCCGCATAGAGGCCGTCAATCCAGATCAAGTCAAACCGCTCCTGCCGCAGGATATGGTCCAGCCGCCAATGCACCTTAATCTTATTAAACCGTTCGATATTGAGCGAGCGCCGGGGCAACAGTCCCAACAGGACGTTGGCGGGATTGATGCCCGTGAGAATCCGCGGGAAGTAAAATTTTTCCACCCGGTCGAACCATACCGGGAAAAACTGCGTCTTGGCCGGATGCTTGGGCGTGCTGAAGGCCATCAGGTGGATTTGCAACCCCACATCCAGCGCTCCTTTCAGGGCCACGCTCGCCGACACCGCATGGCCGTCGGTGGGCGGAAACGGGAGGCGGGGCATGATCTGCAAAATCCGCATAGGCTCGGGTCAATGGTGGACGTCATCCTCCTCGCGGCGGCGCCAACCGCGCCACGCCAGAAGGTTCACGTCCCAATGGGCTGCCAAAAGTAACAGAATGCTCACCGGCGCCAACACAAAGATGGGCAACCAAATCCCCAACCACGGTGCCACCACCAGGTTTTTGACCATCTTATAGCCGGTCATGTCAATGAGATAAAAAGCGATGAAGAGCAACACACTGACCACCGTGGGCATGCCCAGCCCGCCTTTTCGGATGATGGCTCCGGTGGCCCCGCCGATCAGGAAAAGAATGATCACCGCCAGCGCCAGCGTGAGCTTGCGATGCCATTCGGCCAAATAGCGCGCACGCAGCTTACGGTAGTGGGTGATCTCGGTGCTGTAAGCATTCAGCAGGTTTTGCACCGAATAGGCCTCATTCAAGGCCCGAGAGCGGGTTTTATCCGTCACCGGCAACGCAAAAGCCACCCGAGAGACCGTATCGGGCCCCGCCGACATCCGCTCCCAGAAGAGTGAGTCGCGCTCGAACAAAAAGAACGGCCGCAAGCTCTTGCGAAAATCTACCAGACGCGCCTGCACCCGCCTCGCCATCGAGTCGGCATAATGGGCCAACAACGCCATCGGCATGGCTTGATAGTGCCCTGCCAGAATCGACTCATTGGTGCGCACGAACTTGAACTCCCGAATGTCGATCTTCATCCGATAAGCCTCAAATTGCGACACCGTAAAGGGCGGGATTTGCCGCCCCCGCACCTCCCGGACGGCTTCATCGTAGGCAATGCCGTGATACAGCTGCACAAACATCCAGCTGGTGTCCCGCGAATAAAAAATACGGCCCGAATCGGCCAGCAACACCTTCGTATTGCCCTGCCGTTCGGTGTGGTCGTAAATCATCAGTCCTTCGAGCCGCCCGCCTTCTTTTTTTTCAGCCACCCGAATCGTGTATCCCCGAATGCCGCCGTAAAACACGCCTTCGGGCAGGTCGATGGCCGGCTTTTTCTGTCGGATATCGATCAAAAGCGTGCCCAACTTGCGGTTGGCATACGGGATCAGGTTATTATTCAAAAAGAAGGTCACGCCCATCATGAGCACCAAAAACGGCATCATGGCGCCCATCACCTGCAGCAAAGAAATACCGGCGCTTTTGAGGCCCATCAGCTCGCGGTGCTCGGCCAGCCCGCCGAACAGCATAATGGAAGAAAGGAGCACCGCCAGCGGCAGGGCCATGCCCACCAGCCCCAGGGTGGCGTAAAAGACCAGTTGCAACAACACATCCGCCGGCAAGCCTTTCCCGATCAGTTCATCCACCCACTTAAAGAGAAACTGCACCACCAGGACAAAGAGGGCAATGAAAAAGGTGGCCACAAAAGGCCCGACATAGGAAAGGTAAAGAAGCTTATGGAGCTTTTTCAACCGGCCGATTTTAAGCACCGCCGTCGTCGGCCTCCCAGGGAGCGGGTTCCAACACGTCGATGCGGACGGGCAAACGGGCCGACAGGCGCTCGATGAGCTCGGCATGCGACAGCGGCGTCCGGAAACCGTCACCGGCAAAGTGGGTGCGTACGCCTTCCGTCCATCGCAATATTTTCCGAATCGGCGGCTGTTCTTTCAGCCCCCACTTTTTCATCAGGCGGGGGACCTGATAATAGCCCACCGATGGGACGTCCCGGTCGCCTTCCAGCATGCGCAACAGGCGGCGGGTCACCGGCGACAGCGTCTCCATCCCCGCGGCGATGCGTTGCAATGCTTCCAGCACGCCGTCTTCCACCAAGGGGCCCAGCCACAGCGGCCCCGCATAGTGGAACCCATGCCGGCAGACCTCACACCGCGCAGCCGACTGATTGACGTGCAGGATAGTCCGGCGGTTCAGACAATTGGGACAATACAGCAAGAAACCGATCTGACCGATCAGCTCATTGGCACGGCGCGCACCCCGCACCTTACGGAAAAAGACCTTGTAGAAATGCTGGTGCGCCACCGCCAACACCGGCACCATAGCTACGTCATGCTCGGCACCCCGCTCGATCACCTTTTTGATAAAGATCCGCAGGCCGATTTCGTGCTTAAATTCGTTTTTGAGCGGAACGGCCGTATAGCGCCGCCGGCAGGCGTTGACATACGACCCGGCCAGCGGCGACAGATTCGTATTCGTCAGCGAAAGGATGCCCTGATTGTCGAGCGTCACCAGCGCCTCCTCCACATAGGGAATCGCAATGCCAAAGGGATCGACCTCGATAAAGTGAATGGGTTCTTTCCGCAGCTTTTCCAGCAACTTACGGCCATCGGTTTCTTCGATGACATACGCTTTTTCATCGATCGCATTCAGAGCATAGTTGCGCTGAAAGACGGCGATGCTTTCGGTGCTGATGTCGCTGCTGAAGGTGCGGGTAACGGCTTCGGGGGCTTCTTTGTGCCAGCGCAGGGAGGTGATGCCGGTGGCGGCATGGGTTTCGACGGCCTGAAAGGGTGCGCCGCGCAGCGCGGCCAGATACTTCATCATCAGGACCGACAGGTCCCGATTGGGGTGCATGTGCGGATTGTAAAAGGCCGGCGCGCCGCCGGGGATGTTCACACGCCCCTGGGGGGGCAGCTCCAGAGAGACCAAACCTTCACGGATACGCATCGGATAGGGCTGTCAGGCTGTTTCGCTTACCCCCGAAAAGCGCGTCCTCATCAGCGGAGAGGGGGGGATTCGAACCCCCGGTACCCCAGAGGGGTACATCTGATTTCGAGTCAGACCCGTTCAACCGCTCCGGCACCTCTCCGTAATCGTATGAGGACAGCGTGGCGGAGAGGGAGGGATTCGAACCCTCGACCCGGCTTTCACCGAGTACACGCTCTCCAGGCGTGCGCCTTCGACCACTCGGCCACCTCTCCTTTCGGGAGCGCAAAGTTAAGCCTTTCCATCAGAGCACCACCCGACCGTCGCAATAGGAGGTATATTCCGCAGGGTCGTTGCTGGCTACAATCACCGTGCGTCGGCGATGCCATTTTTTCATTAAATGATGATAAAACACCCGCCCGGCCTCGTCGAGATACGACGTGGGCTCGTCCAACAACAACAGCGGCACGTCGGTGGTGAATGCCAACAACAGCCGCAATCGCTGATAAAGCCCCGAAGACAACGAGGTCACCGGCTTGTCGAGGTGCGGCGGCAACCCCGACTGCTGAAAAGCGGTTTCCCAGAGCTCACGGCGGATGGGCTTCATCGCCTGATGCAGGGCGATGACTTCCGCCACTTTCAATTCCGGCGGAAACGCCAGCATCGGCGTAGAGAGCGCCATCATCGGCCGGCAATCGGAAACTTCTTGACCATCCACCACGCACGCAATTCGTCCGGCAAGCGGCTGATGAAATCCCGCCACCAACAACAACAGCGACGTCTTGCCGCTTCCGTTGGGTCCCACAAACGCCCACGTCCGCCGCGGCGGAATGTCAAACGACAGGTTCCGGATGACGACCTCGTGCGACGCATAGTAAAACAACACATCTCGGGCAACAACAGAAACCGCCATCAAGACCGGTTGTGGGGCGAAGACACCGCCCGCCGTTCGATGCCCTTCACCAGTCCGCGCTCCCTTTTTCGGGAAGCCTCAATAAACGAGTGGATTTTCTGGAAGAACACATTGCCGTTCTGAGAGGCTTTCAGTTCTTCAAGGGCGATGCCCACATTGGAACGCGTCTGGAACAGATGCTTATAAATCTCCTCAATGATCCGAATCTCTTCGGGCGAAAACCCCCGACGCTCGAGTCCTATCCGGTTCACAGACTCGAAGCGCAGCGGCTCCCGTCCCACCCGCACATACGGGGGCACGTCGGTGCGCACCAACGAACCGCCCGCCACAAAAGCATAGGCGCCGATGTGCACAAACTGATGAACGGCCACCATCCCCGCCAGCGTGGCATAATCGCCCACCACCACATGACCGGCCAGATTCACGCAATTGGACAGGATGCAATGCTTGCCCACCACGCAGTCATGGGCTACGTGCACGTAGGCCATCAGCAACGAACCATCGCCGATGACAGTGCGTCCCGAGGCTTTCGTACCCCGATTGATGGTGACAAACTCCCGAATGCGCACTTTCTCGCCGATGATGGTTTCAGAGTACTCGCCTTCGAACTTTAAGTCCTGGGGAATCTCACCCACCACCGCACCCGAAAAGATGCGCGTGCCTCTGCCTACGCGGACATGCGGCTTCACAACAGCATGGGCGTCAATCTGCACGTCATCGCCCAACACCACATCCTCGTCAATCACCGCATACGGGCCGATGGTGACATTTCGCCCCATCTGCACCGAAGGATGGATAACCGCGGTTCGATGAATATCCATGAAACGTTATTTCTTGTTTTTGACCACCTGTGCCGTCATTCGGGCTTCGGTCACCAGCCGGCTGCCCACGTGGACGGTGCCTTTCATCTGGCAAATACCGCGCCGAATGGGAGCCGTCAGCGACATTTGCATGATCATCGTGTCGCCCGGCACCACCTTCTCCTTAAAGCGCGCCTCTTCGATGCGCAGGAAATAAGTGGAATAGGCGGACGGATCATCTTCAAACCCGAGGATCAAAATGCCGCCCAGCTGGGCCAGGGCTTCCACTTGCAACACCCCCGGCATCACGGGCTCGTCGGGGAAATGCCCCTGAAAAAACGGCTCGTTATAAGTGACGTTCTTAATCCCCACTACGTAGCCTTCCCCCACTTCCGTGACCTTGTCAACCAGCAAAAACGGATGTTTATGTGGCAGGATGCGAAGGATGTCCCGAGAAGTGAAGGCCGGCGTCCGGTCGGGGTCGTATTGCGGAACGGCCTGGCGTTTTTTATAGTCTTTATAGGCGGCCCGTAACATTCGGGCAAACTCGATATTCACCTGATGACCGGGCCGCATGGCATACACATGTCCTTGCAACGGGACACCCACCAGCGCCAGATCGCCCACCACATCCAGCAACTTATGGCGCGCCGGCTCATTGTCATACCGCAGCGCCTGTTCATTCAGCGTGCCGTAAGAAGGCACCGTTTCCACCTGATTGCCGAAGATGCGTACCAGTTTATCCACCGACGCCTGCTCTACCGGCCGATCCACAAATACGATGGCGTTGTTCAGGTCGCCCCCTTTAATCAGATTATGATCCACCAACATTTCCAGCTCATGGAAAAAACAGAAGGTGCGGGCCTGGGCGATTTGCGTTGCAAATTCTCCAAGGCGATCGATATGCGCGAACTGCGGCCCCACCAGCGAAGAGCCGTAATCGATCATCACCGTGAGCCGGTAATCGTCATCAGGGACGATTTCGAGGGCGGCTTGTTCATTTCGATAGCGATAGGGACGATCTACCACAAACACCGCTCGTTCGGCTTCCTGCTCCACCACACCGGCTTGCTGCAACAGCTGGATGAAAGGCGCGGCACTACCGTCGAGGATGGGCACTTCTTCGCCATCGACCTCCACCAGCAGGTTATCGATGCCCATACCGGCTACGGCCGCCATCAGGTGTTCGACGGTGGCCACCCGGGCGTCGCCTTTGCCGAGGGTGGTGTTGCGTTCAACGTTTACTACATAGTCCACCAACGCCGGAATGTCCACCGGCGGATTCAGGTCCACCCGCCGGAAACGAATGCCCGTGTCGGGCTCCGCCGGCAAAAACCGGAGCTGGATCGTCCGACCGGTATGAATCCCCACACCTTCGGTGGACACCGGTTGCGCGATGGTTTGCTGTTGGCTCATCCTTATGTTGTTTTTTGCTTCAAAAACCGGCGCCATTGCCGGTATATCTCCGGCAAAAATCGGAGGGCATACCATATTTTCTTGGTTTGTCGCGCCGGTAATGCCGGCGCCCCCAGCCAATCTTCACCCGGGGTTTTAATCGACCGGGCAATACCCGACTTCGCACCGATACGGGTGCGCTCGGCAATGCGAAGGTGGCCGGCCATGCCCACCTGTCCGCCGATCATGCAATAGGGCCCCACCTGCGTGCTGCCGGAAATGCCCGTTTGTGCAGCAATGACGGTTTCTTTTCCGATCACCACGTTATGGGCCACCTGAATCAGGTTGTCCAACTTCACGCCTTCCTCGATGATCGTAGCGGTAAGGGTGGCCCTGTCGATAACAGTGTTGGCGCCGATTTCCACATGATCTTTAATGATCACCCGGCCCAGCTGCGGCACCTTTTGTTGGCGGCCGTCCGCAATGACAAAGCCGAAGCCGTCGCTGCCGATAACGGCTCCGGAATGGATGATGCAATGACGCCCGATATGGGTGCGGGAATACACTTTCACGCCCGCATGTAAGATGGTGTTGTCACCCACCTCGCAGCCCGGCCCCAGATACACGTGTGGAAAAATTTTGACGTTCTTGCCGATCCGACATCCTTCCGAGACGTAGGCAAAAGGGGCGATATATACCGACTCATCCAGCTGCGCCCGCACGGCTTCGTCCACGTAAGCCATTGGATGAACGCCGCGAGGGAGGCGGGAAGGCCGGCTCACGTGTTGGTGCAAGGCCACCAGCGCCACCTGTGGGTTGTCCACCACAATCCAGGTGCGGTCGTTGCGGCTCACCTCCACGGCCCGATTCACCAGATCTTGCCGGATCAACACCACCCGAGCGGGCGACTCGGCTATTTTTTCCACGTATTGGGGCGCATGAATAAAAATCAACGCCTCTGCATCGGCGGTTTCGATGGGGGCCACGTGGGTTACCCGTTGTTCGGGGTCTCCGATGATCCGGCCGCCGACGATGGCCGCCACTTCTCCGGCTGTCAGCGTAAATCTCATGCTTCTATGGCTTTCGGGTAGGCAACGTAATATTTCACCACGGGCCGGGCGAGGGCGAGGATGTTGGCATTGTCGGAGGCCTCCGCCAGATCGCTGACCCCGTCGGGACCCACCACCCGGATGTTGGATGCGCCTTTCACGTAAGCCTCATTGCTCAACGTCCCCTTCTCAAAGAAGTAGTGCACCTCCGAATCGGGGAGGTCGAATGTTTGTTGGATTCGGCGGCAAATTTGCATTTCCTGCTCTTCACTGATGGGATGAGTCAAAATTTTCACGCGCATCAGACGACGGGTCACAAACATACGCGCCAGCCGACCGAGCACCGCATCGGAAGCATCCTGCCACTGTTTCATGTAATACAGAATGTCGTAATCATCTAATTGTGCAAACGCTTCCACGAGGGCTTTTTGATGAGAATGGCCCTGAAAAGGCGTTTTTCGATGCTGAAACAGGAAAGCCAGCGGCGACGGCAGCGGCACCGAAACGCCGCTGTCATACAATTCAGCCACCCGCCGCAGGGCTTTGGTCAACACCACATCGGCTGCGATGTTGGTCTTATGATAATAGACCTGCCAATACATCAGGCGCCGGGCCACGATAAATTTTTCCAGCGAATAAATGGCTTTGCGCTCGACAGCGAGATGCCCTTCCCATACCGTGAGCATCGTCAGAATGCGTTCCAGCCCGATCACGCCTTCCGACACGCCCGTGTAGAAGCTGTCCCGAATCAGATAGTCGAGCCGGTCCACGTCCAGCTGGCCGCTCACCAACTCGTAGAAGAAGGGCGGTGAGGTCTTCTGCCTAAACAAATCGATGGCGGGTTGCAACGCTCCGTGCAGGTCTTCATTCAAAGCCTCCATCAGGGCCAGCGAAATCTCTTCGTGGGGTGCATTGATAAACAACCCTTCCAGAGCGTGCGAAAAGGGACCGTGGCCGATGTCATGCAACAGGATGGCCAGCCGGGCCGCCCGGGCCTTTTCGGGGTCCACCTCAAAGCCCTTCATCCGGATAATTTCCAGCGCCCGCCCCATCAGATGATAGGCACCCAGTGCATGTAAAAAGCGGGAATGCGTCCCGCCCGGATAGACCAGAAACGCCACACCCAGCTGCAAGATGCGCCGCAACCGCTGGAAGTAAGGATGTTCGATGACCGTAAACGCCAGCGGGTCCAGCACATGAACGAATCCATGCACAGGGTCGTTAAAGATTACAGGAGAAAAAGACTTTGGCCGGATCATTGCTTTCTTTGCATCCGGTGCAAAGTTCCTAAAAAGCACACTACATATGAGTAAATACAAAATTTTGTGGGTGGATGACGAGATCGAAAGCCTCCGCCCGCATATTTTATTTCTGGAAAAGAAGGGGTATGAGGTGGTTCCGGTTCATACGGGTGCCGAGGCCATCGATGCGGTGCAGCAAGATTATTTCGACGCGGTGTTTTTAGATGAGCAGATGCCCGGCCTGAGCGGCCTCGAAACCATGGAAGCCATCAAACAACGCCAGCCCGAGCTGCCGATTATCATGGTGACCAAGAGCGAAGAAGAAGGGCTGATGGAAAACGCCCTCGGCCGGCAAATCGCCGACTATCTCATCAAACCCGTGAACTCGTCGCAGCTGTTGCTGAGCATTAAAAAAGCTCTCCAACAAGATTACCTGGTGACGGAGCAGGCGCGTCAGCGGTTCTTAAAGGCGTATCCTTTCCTGGCTCGCCTCATCAACAACGCCCAGGAGCCCGACGAATGGCTGAAAGCCTATCGTGACCTGTGTGAATGGGAGAACCAGCTGAAAGACATCAACGACCCGGGGTTGCACGAGGTGTTCGACCAGCTTTCCGAACAGGCCAACGAACTGTTCAGCAATTATGTGGTTCGCCACTACCGGTCGTGGATTCAACAACCCGAGACGGCGCCCGCCCTTTCCCACACCTTGCTGGAAAGGCGCTTCCTCCCCGAGTTTCGCAGCAGCGACCGGCCCACATTGCTGTTGGTGATCGACAACTTCCGCTACGACCAATGGGTGGCCATCCGGCCCCTGCTGGAAGAGTGGTATTCCATCAAACGCGAATCACTCTTTTATTCTATTTTGCCGACAGCTACGCCTTACAGTCGCAATGCCATCTTCAGCGGTATGCTGCCGTCGGAAATCGCCCGGACCTATCCCGGCCGATGGCTGTATGAGCAAGACAGCGGATTGAAAAACCAACACGAAGAATTTTTCTTCCGCCAGTTTCTGCTGCGGCACGGCCTGCCGGGCAAGTTCCGCTTCTATCGGATCACCTCGCCGCATTACCTTCACCGCATTCCGGTGGAGCCGTTCCATCAACGGCGGCTCAGCGTCATCGTGTACAATTTCATCGACTTTCTGTCGCATGCCCGCACCGAGATGCGGGTGATGAAAGAGCTGGCGCCGAATGAGAAGGCCTATTGTTCGCTGACGCGGACGTGGTTTGAAAACTCTTATCTGTTTGAGTTCCTGCAACGGCTGGCCGAAGAGCCGTATGATGTGATCATCACCACCGATCACGGCACTATTGAGGTGCGCCGTCCGGCCCGTATCGAGTCGGATCGGGACGTCACCCACAACCTGCGCTATAAGGCGGCCCGCAGTTTTCGGTACAATCCCAAAGAGGTGTTGTTCATCCAGGATCTCGAAAGCTACGGCCTGCCGCGCAAGTATCTGGGCGAACGCTGGATCATCGCCAAGAACGACCATTATTTCCTGTTTCCCACCGATCCGCAGCATTACACCAACCTGTACGGCAACACCCTCCAACACGGCGGCATTTCGCTGCGGGAGATGGCCATCCCCTACGTTCACCTGGTGAGCCGTGCCTGAGTGGTGTTGGCATATCCGCCGGCCCGAGGAATGGGCACGGTGGGCCCGGTGGGCGGCGGCTTCTTTGCAGCCGCTGCGGCTGGCGCTATACGGCGGCCTCGGTGCGGGCAAGACCACGCTGGTGCGGGCCTTCGGTCGGGTGATGGGCTTCGAGGCAGAGGTGTCGAGCCCCACCTTTGTGTTGCATCATCAATACGGAGGCCGTGCGCCTGTTCATCATTTTGATCTGTATCGGCTGGAACGTCCCGAACAGGTGGAAGAAGCCGGCTTTGTGGAGATATGGGAGTCGGCGCCGATCTGGTTTATCGAATGGCCCGAAGTGGCCGAGCCTTATCTAACAACCATTCCGCACTATGCGCTCCGGCTGGAAGACCATCCCGCCGGCCGGCGGGCCCGGCTGATGCTGCAAGGCATGGCAGGGACTTCCGCTGCGTAAGGGTGCAGCGGCGCTACCCGTTCATTGACGGCAATGTCGGCAGGAATACCCACAGAGGATATGGTTTTGCAGGGGCGACCGGCCGGTCACCCCTGCGGATGAATGGCCCGCATGGACGTCCGTTTCGTAGGGGCACGGCATGCCGTGCCCCTACAATATACCCGTTGGCTGAGCGGAGCCGAAGCCACGGGGGAGGAATGATGTGAAACAATTAGGACGTGATGCATTTTTTAAGGGGGCGACGCGTGCGTCGCCCTGTGGGCGTCCGCGGGTGGGATTTGTAGAGGCGATGCATGCATCGCCTTCGGGAACGCCTGCGGGATGGGTTGCGTAGGGGCGCAGCATGCTGCGCCCCTACCACATGCCCGTTCCCGACAAAATACCTGACCGATGCGATAGGATGGGCGAAAAACCATGTCGGGGCGAAACATGTTTCGCCCCGACCACCCAATGGATAGCCAACACGGCCCGCGGGGACATCCGTTTCATAGAGGGCACGGCATGCTTCGGGGGAATATCGAACACCGATTTTTGGTTTAATATTTTATCTTAATTTATCCTTTTTGTTCTTAAATCGGCGTTCGTTAATCAGTGTTCTTCAATCAGGAAGAAGGGGGCACGCCCAAAAAGAAAAAAACGTTCCCATAGCTTTGTCGCCGCTTTTTCGAAACGGCATGAAGCAGACGATAGGGGCCTTTGTCGTGGCGTGCGTGATGAGCGGTGTGCTGTTTCACTATCGGTATGCGGTGTGGGGGTGGATGGAACGGGCCCGGCTGCGCTGGGAAGGCTCGCTGAGTGCATGTGTGCCGGCGGGATTGGGGCACGGCTGCGTGGACTATAACGGCCCGTGGGGCAACGAAGACCCGCGGGCGCGGGGATGGCAGCGATGGGTCAACTTTTTAGGGTCGGATTGCTGTATGGCGCTGCTGCACGGCTATTGCTGGGACGAGTTCATCACGCATGAGCCGTGTGTGCACAACCATCACGGGAAAGACTGTTCGGTGCTCATCGGGCTGCGTAGCGAGCCGCCCACATCCGATACACGCCAAAGGCCGCCAGCGACACGGCGGCAGCCGCCCAGAGCGGCCCGGTGACCCATGCGGCGGCGATGGGACTGACCAGCAACGGCGCCAGCCCGATGGCCAGCGACTGAGCGGACTGATACAGCCCCAGCAGCCGTCCCTGATATTCGGTGCTTACCTGCGCCGAGACGGTGCTCAGATAGTGGGGATAGCTCAGACCGTGATGAATGGAAATGAGCGGCACAGTGGCGTAGGCCCACCCTTCGGTAGGGGCCAGGGCGAACAGGATAAATGACGCTACAAGCGCCGGCATGGTGGCGTTCAACACCGCTCCGGAACGAAACCGGTTGGAGACCCAGCGGTTCAGCACCCCCTGAGTGAGGACAATCCACACGCCCACGTAGCCGAAGAAAAGGCCGAGCTGCCGCACGGTCATGCCGAATTTACGCACCATCACCACGTCCACAAACTGCGTGTAAGCCGAAAATCCGAGCCAGGCCAGAAAGCCGCCCAGCAACAGCCAGCCGAGGCCGCGGTGACGACGGCGGATCCAGCCCCACCGAAACCGATCACGAAAAGAAAGGCGGGCCCGGGTCTGAAAGGTTTCAGGATAATAAAAAAGGACAAAAAGAAGGTTGACCAACAGCAGCAGGATGGTCAGGTAAAAGGGCGTGACATAACTGAACCACGGGAGGATGGTGGGATCGGACAGGATGCCGCCCAGAAAGGGGCCCACAATAAAGCCGGTGCCGAAGGCGGCGGTGATCAGGCCGAAATAGCGGCCGCGCCGACGGGGTTCGACGGTGTCGGCAATGGTGGCGTAAAGCATGGCCGTGTTGGCGCCCGAGAAGCCGTCCAACAGCCTACCGAGAAACAACAGCCACAGGTTCGCCGACAGGATGCCCGCCAGAAACATCACATAGCCGGTGATGCTGCCGCTGATGGCAACAGCAAGCACCTTTTTTCGGCCCCACGTGTCGCCCATGGCGCCCATCAGCGGCGAGCCGATGACCATCGTCAGCGGATAGACCGCCTTAAGCACGCCAATCCAGTAAACAGCCTCTT